>DEBL01000320.1 GCA_002348535.1 Deltaproteobacteria bacterium UBA2957
TTGCCATCCATGATGATGGCAACATGCCGTGGCAACGTCGACGACATCAGACGTCAAGAACCTCTTTTTCTTTGGCTTCTGCAATCTCGGATAACGACGCCATGTTCGCATCCGTCGCCTTCTGCACTCGATCCATCAAGCTCTTCAACTCATCCTCGGTAATCTCTTTGTCGTTTTCCATCGCCTTGAACGTGTCGTTGTACTCCTTGCGTACCGAACGACCCCGGATGCGCGCCTCTTCGCAGAATGCCCCACACTTCTTGACCAACTCCTGCCGACGCTCACCGGTCAGGGCGGGAACGGGAACCCGAATGATCTGTCCATCGTTTGATGGATTCAGGCCGAGCCGTGCGCTCTGAATCGCCCGCTCAATATCGCCCAACGTAGACTTGTCCCACGCGTTTACCACGAGCATTCGAGCATCGGGGGCCGTGATTGAGGCCAGTTGATTCAGCGGCATCGAAGAACCATAGGAAGCCACCGTCACGTTCAGGTTTTCCAAGAGTTGGGGCGTCGCACGGCCTGTGCGGATGGTCGCCAACTCCTTTTTTAAGTGCGTAATGACCTTCTCAAAGTCATCTGCCATTGCTTCAAGGTATTCATCTGTCATGGTCAGCATTCCTCCGCTGCGGTGTGCGAAGAACCATAGCCAGTTGAAGCGACAGCCTCAATTTGCTGCTGAATAGACGCGCGTTCCGATCTCTTCGCCCTGAAGCACACGCTTAATGTTGCCTTCGTGCGAGAGATTAAAAACAACGATGGGAATGTCGTTATCCATGCAAAGGCTCACAGCCGTACTGTCCATAACCTTGAGTCCGCGCTGAAGGACCTCCAAGTAGGTCACCGAATCAAACCGCACTGCATCATCATGGATGGCCGGGTCGCGATCGTAAACGCCATCGACCTTCGTGGCCTTGAGAATCACGTCGGCCTGAATCTCGGCTGCCCGGAGGGCCGCAGCGGTGTCCGTCGTGAAGTACGGATTGCCCGTGCCTCCAGCAAAGATGACAACGCGTCCCTTTTCAAGGTGACGCATGGCCCGTCGCCGAATGTAGGGCTCGCAGATCTCATTGACGGAGATGGCGCTCATCACTCGCGTGTAAACGCCCCGCGCTTCCAGAGCATCCTGCAGCGCGAGCCCATTGATGACGGTAGCAAGCATTCCCATGTAGTCCGCATGGGTGCGATCCATTCCCCGGGAAGCCCCGGCCAGACCGCGGAAGATGTTGCCACCACCGATCACGAGGGCAATCTCCACCCCAGTGGAGTGGAGATCTTTAACTTCATCGGCAAACCGTCCAATCACATCGGGTTGAATGCCCATCGCTTGATCGCCCACCAGCATCTCGCCGGAGAGCTTGAGCATTACCCGCTTGTATGGATAGTCAGCCACGCCTCCCCCCTATACGCCAGCTTGGGCAGCAACCTCAGCCGCGAAGTCGTCGGAGCGCTTCTCAAGCCCTTCACCGAGAACGTACCGGCTGAATCGACGCACCTTGATGTTCTCGCCAATGGTCGCCACGGTGTCTTGGACCACTTGCTCGATGGTCTTTTCGTCGTCCTTGACGTACTTCTGCTCCAGCAAACACACGTCCGCAAACCACTTGTTCATGCGACCTTCAACGATTTTCGCGGCAATGTGTTCTGGCTTGCCCTCTTCAATTGTGCGTGCAAGCTGGACGGCGCGCTCCTTTTCGATTTCATCTTCGGGCACTTCCTCGCGGCTGACATACTCGGGCGCAGCGGCTGCGATGTGCATGCAAAGGTCCCGAACGAACCCTTTGAAGCCATCATTGAGTGCAACGAAGTCTGTTTCGCAGTTGACTTCGAGCAACACACCGATCTTGCCATTGGCGTGAATGTACGACTCAACGAGTCCCTCAGAGGCGATGCGACTCGCCTTTTTCGCAGCGCTGGCGATGCCCTTCGTGCGGAGCCAGTCGAGTGCTGCTTCGAGGTCGCCGTTCGACTCACCAAGCGCTTTTTTACAGTCAAGGATGCCCGCGCCGGAGCGCTGGCGAAGGGTCTTGATTTCTGCCATGGATGCCATGTTCAGTTCTCCTCGCCCGAAGGCGAACTTGTTGAATGGGTTTATTCTTCGGTGGCGTCAGCTTCTTCGGCTGCCGCTTCGACGGGCGCCTCTTCGGCTTCCGCATCATCCGCTGCACCGCGTCGGTAGATCTCGACATTCTCAAGGTCAGCACCGCCCACCGCAGCTTCTTCCACGAACTGGTCGCGACCGGATGCTTGTCCCTCGATGGCGGCGTCCGCAATCGCTTGGGTGAACAAGTGAATGCTCTTCAATGCATCATCGTTACCGGGAATCACGTGTTCGATGTTGTCGGGGTTGCAGTTGGTATCGCAGAGCGCGACGACCGGAATGCCAAGCTTGTTGGCCTCGCGAACCGCAATGTACTCACGCTTCGGATCGATAACGAACATTGCACCCGGAAGGCCCTTCATTTCTTTGATCCCACCGAGCGAGCGGTCCATCTTGGCGATCTTACGGGTGAGGTCGAGTGCTTCCTTCTTGGTCAGCGACTCAAACCGGCCCTCATCCCGGGCCTTCTCAAGCTTGATGAGACCATCAATCGACTTCTGAACCGTCTTGAAGTTGGTGAGCGTTCCACCCAACCAGCGGTTGTTCACGTAGTACATGCCCGACCGAGCAGCTTGGTCTGCAACGATATCGCGCGCCGCACGCTTCGTACCGACGAACAACACGCTCTGACCGCGAGCAGACGTGGCTTGGATGAACCGAAGCGCATCGTTGAGCTGCATCGCAGTCTTTTGCAGGTCGATGATGTGTACACCGTTCTTTTCGCCGTAGATGTA
>DEBL01000046.1 GCA_002348535.1 Deltaproteobacteria bacterium UBA2957
GCAATGAATGCGTGGATTTCCAACATCTCGAGTACAGCTGTGGCGCAACGAGCAGGCGGCGTGCTGCGCTCCGAGCTTCGTCCATTTCTTGCAAAGGCCCAGAGTGGCCAGTTGGGGTTGGAGCCGCGTGTGTCGCAAGGGTCTCAAAGTCGTCTGCTGGCCCATCTGCTTCTCAACAGTCCCTCGGGCACCGATGTTCTTGGGGAGCGGATCGATGCCGGGGTGCTCCGTTTACCCTCGGTGGTCGGACTGCGCGCGCGCACCGCGCTTGCAGTCGAAGCCGCTGCGGTGGCCATGCCGAATGATCGCCGGTTTCGAGGGGCTCTGCTGCAGCCAAATTGCGGCGCATTGTTGGCGCGACTGCTGCCCCTGATGACGGCCAATGGCGCCGATCTTGCCGTGATCGACGGCGATCCATCGGTCTTGGCCTTTGTCGATGCGGGTCTCCAAGCGCGACCCACGGAGGTTCGACTGTCGATGCATCATGCCAACCTGTCGGGCCTCCAGCCCATCAGCATTGGTGTTGATCTCGACCTTGTGATTGTCGATGGGCTTGTTGATTACCTCCCATCACGGCAGCTTGGGGTGGTGTTGAATGCTGCGCGGGAAAGTCTGGCCGCGCACGGTCAGTTGGTCATTACGGCGATGGCTCCATCCAACGACGCCCGACTGATGGAACACGTTCTGCGATGGCCAATGTTGCGCCGGACGTGCGATGAGTGGGTGTCGATGTTGAAGGCCGCAGGCTTCGATTCGGTTGGCACTCCAAGGGGTGAACAGAAGGATCACTGCGGACTTGTGTTGTCTGCTGTTCGATCCGATGCCACACAAGATTAATTTACGTGCTTGCTCTTCCGGAGTGGAGGGCCTACCTTTTCTTCTCAACCGTGAACATGAACGCAACGGAGTGATTCACATGATTGCAACATGGACTTTGTTCCTCGGGCTGGCCTCAGTCGGCTGCGGCGGCGACGCCCCCACGGCGGATGCGCCCAATGGAGACGCGTCGGCGACGTCTTCGGAAGCCTCTACCCCTCCCAAAATAGCCAAGTTTGATCCCGCGATGCTGAAGGGAGAGGCCCTGAAGATCGCGCTCGTGCCGAGTCCGGCCGAGATGCAGAAGGCGTTGGTCAATGCCGGTCTGACGGCGCAGCTCGCGGACATGGTCAAGAATCGCGACATTGCGATGGACATCGAGAATAAAGATCAAATCGCAGTCCGAACCGGCGTCATTCTTGCCGATCTCGTCCTGACGGTGAAGTCAGCCTCGAAAGAAGACCAGCTTCGCCAACTCCGACGCATCAAAGAAGGCATGAAGAGCCTCGGTGCCGGAGACGACGTTCAAAAGACTTTGGATGACCTGCTTGGACGAATCGAGAGCGATGCCGGAAGCCGGGAAGACCTATTGAAAGAGTTCGACGAGTTGTCTGGTGTCCTCGTGCCCGACCTCACGTACGAAGCCGGCGAGTGGGTAATTCCGCTTATCAAGGCGGGTTCATGGCTGGAAGGCGCGCATCTCGTGGCCGGTGCCATCAAAGAGGAGGGCAAGTTTGAAGAAGCCGGCAAGCTGCTTCGCCAGCCCCACGTCATTGATTATTTCATCGAGTATGTCGACCGAGAAGGGTCAGAAAAGGCACCCGATGCAGTGATCGCAAAGCTCAAAGAGACCCTCGCCACGCTTAAGGAAGTGACCGGCAAATCCGTCATCGAAGAGGAAGACGTCAACACCATTCACAGCGCAACTGCTGCTGTGCTGACGATGCTGTAGGGAGAACACATGCGCCTTTTAGCTTTAATGGGAATTCTTTCACTCGGTAGCGGTGAGGCCACTGCCGACGAAGAAGAAGCAGACACATGCCTCCGGACCAAAATCTGGGAAGGGTACAACGAGGGCTGGGCGGTTCGAACCGCAACCAGCGCCACGCTCGAAGAGGGTGGGCACCGAATCTACGTCGTGACCATGTATGCGGGTAACGAGTACCGGCTTCAGGTTTGCGGTGATGCCAACGCCAACAATCTGGATATTGTTCTGCACGACGCAAATGGAACGGAGTTGATGCGGGATGAATCCGCAGATCGAGAACCGCTTGTGAACTTCAAGCCGTCCAGCACCGACACCTATTACATCGCCGTCTACGCCGGTTCGCTGGCCAAAGGCCAAGATAAGGCCGGCGTTGCGATGGCGGTGACCTACAAGTAGGACGCGATGAACCACGCCAGCCTCGAGTCCCGATTTCTTGAAGAGGTCGGGGGTCAGGATCTCACTCCAGACGAAGTCCGCCAACCCGCGGACTTCGCGGCATTGGTGGTGCGGACGCTGGGGTTGGTTCAGCCAACGGATGCGCAGATTGATGCACTCACGCGCACCCTTGCGTCGGCCTCGGGATGGGCCACCTCGCAGGCGTCTGGGCTCGTCAATCTGGCGTTGTCGGCTGAGTTCCGCGATGGTCTTCGCGATGAAGAGTTTTGGGTATTCTCCGTTCATTTTGGGGAAGCTGCTGCGCGAGAACTGAAAGCGCAGAGTGATGCCGTCGATCTGAAGGGGTTTTCCGAACGGTACGGGGCCAGCGCATGCCTCCGCTTGCTGAACGCATTGTTTGAGGTGGTTACCGCGGATGGCCATGCCAATCGGCGCGATGTTCGTCGCCTTGAAGAAGCAGCCGAAGAACTCGAGGTCGATCCGATCCTTGTCACCGCATTGCTTCAGAAACACGATGACCGGATGGCCTCGGGTGAGATGCGGTTTAGTCTCGATTCGGACCGGTTGGTGGTGGGCCGGTCCGTGGGCGTTGATGTGATTCTTGCCGACCCGCAAGTGGCTCCGCGGCATGCGGAACTGGTTCGGGATGGGAAAGGATGGCGGGTCGTCGATCTGGAAAGTGGGCGGCCGACTGTGGTTAACAATCGTCCTGTGTCTTCCGCTCCGGTTGGGGTGGGCGATGTCCTTCAAGTGGGGCCGTACCAACTCACGATGGAGGCGGATGCGCTTCGCGCGTCCAGTGAGCGCAGCTTCAGTTCACTGAGCATGCGGTGTCTAAAGCGGAGTATCGGTTCCGTGACCCTGCTTGATGATGTGAGCTTCACGGTATTTTCGGGTGAGGTTATCGCAGTGGTCGGGCCCTCCGGGGCAGGAAAGACAACCCTGCTGAACGCGATCAATGGCACAGCACCCGCCGACGAAGGGTCCGTCCTGTTGGATGGTTTGCCGTTTCACCCCCAGTTGAATCGGGACCGTTCCCTCGTGGGAATCGTACCGCAGGACGACCTCGTTCATGCTGAATTAACCGTCGAAGAAAGCCTGTTCTATTCCGGTCGACTGCGGCTGGGGCACAGGGCATCCGACGCGGAGGTTCGGCGCCAAGTGGACCGGGTAATCGATGAGTTGGAATTGGATTCGATCCGAGGCAACCGCATCGGCGATGCGTTGAATCGAGGCATCTCCGGTGGTCAGCGCAAACGAGTAAATCTCGGACAGGAGTTGATGACGAAAACCACCAAGGTGCTCTTTTTGGATGAACCCACATCAGGACTGGATCCGAGAGCTTCTCAGGACATCGCGCGAAGCGTCCGCCAACTCGCAGACCGCGGCCGAATTGTATTCCTTGTCACGCATGATCTGACCCCAGAAATCATGGCCCAAGTCGACCACATGCTCGTGATGGCACCGGGGGGACGGCTCGCATTTTTCGGACCACCCCAGCAGGCATGCCGCTGGTTCGAGGTGGCGACTCCCGATGGTGTCTTCAACCGCTTCTCGGACCGTAAGCCTCAGGAGTGGGCCGAATCCTACCGGCAGAGTCCTGCGGCTCGGCGCTACGTCGAAACCCGCGAACATCTTCTCGAGTTGGGCGGTGTGTCTCGACCGCCTGTGATGGACGAGGTGCCGTCCAGTCAGTCCGTTTGGTCCCAAGTAAGGGCTCAGGTGGCGCGCTACACCAAGGTCAAATGTCGCGACCGGACGGGAATGGCGGTCCTCGCGGCCCAGCCACCGCTGCTGGCTGCCGTGATGTGGGTCGTCTTTCCCAAGCCCACGACTGCCTTGATGTTCATGGTTGCCCTGTCGTGTCTTTGGTTTGGGATGTCGGTTGCCGTTCGGGAGCTGATCACCGATCGGGTGATCTGGATGCGTGAACGGCGCGTTGGCGTCGGCGTAGTGCCTTATGTGGCCAGCAAGGTCGTCGTTCTGGGTGTGCTGGTGGGCATGCAGTGTGCCGCGTTCATTGGATTGCTGTACTGGGCTCTTGGGATGGCCGATTATGGATTCGCTGTGATTCAACTTGGCGGTGTTGGCGTCTTGACTGGAGTCGTTGGAATGACCCTCGGCTTGCTGGTCAGCGCATCGTGGACCAGCTCTGAAGCGGCGGTCGGAACGCTCCCGTTGCTCTTGATTCCTCAGATCACGTTCTCGTCCATCATGGTCAGTGTGCGCTCGATGAGTGAGCTTGCTCAGGTGTGCAGCTGGTTCACTGTGCAGCGGTATGCCTTTGACGCGGTGATCAAGTGCGGCGATGAGTTGGCCTACTTCAAGTACGGGCAGTGGCAACGACAAGGGGTCCGAGGATTTCTGTACGAACTGGGGCTAAAGCAAACTTCATCCGCCGATGACTTGGGGCTCAGCATCGAGCAGTTGTATGCCTGCCTCGGTGGGTTTTCGATTCTGTTTCTCTGTGCAGCGACGGGACTGGTTTGGGTCCGGGGCCGGGCCAGTTAGACCGCGGGGTGCCGGCTGATTGGTTCAACCCGATCGGATGCCTCGAGATCGAGTCGATAGACCACCATCTCCTTCCCGTAGAATCGAAAGGTACCGCTGAGCTCAAACCCCCAACTCTGGAGTTGTCGGTTGGCTCCTTCATTGTCGGTTTCTGTGGTCACCTTCACGGCTGAGTGGCCTCGCGCAAGAAGGTCATCGAACAGCACTTTGTTGATGTGACCGCTCACCCGTTTGCCGCGCAGATCTGGTTCGAAGCTGCAGAACAGGCTTTCAGCCGTCCCTTCGCCTCCGGACAAGCTCCCGTATCGATGGGTTTGAACGAGTCGTGCAATGAGTCGCGGTGACAAGAGGTTGGGCATGGCCGCCCACGCGAGTACGGGCCAGGCGCGACGGAACGTCGCACCCATCATTGCATCGGTGTCCTGACTGCCTGCAATGAACCCCCGTACCCGGCGATCTTCCTCGTAGACGAACCCCAAGAATCGGTCGTCATCGATGAGAGAGGCATACAGGGCCTTTAGGAACCCAACCCCGAGCATCGCCCAGGTGGACCGCCCCATTGCTGCGTGGTGAAGTTCGGCGACAGAGGCCGCATCGAGAGCAGCCATGGGGCGAATTCTGTCCATGACCGACGGGTCGACGGTGAAGGGTCGAGGCGTCATTCGTCGCGATGCTTTTTGATGGTTTCCAGAAATGGCGTCTGGTGAATTGCGCGATGTTGGGCCGCCAGAAAGTTACCGATGCCGTTTTCGAAATCGGTGGAGAAGCTTTCATTTAGCAGCCGACGAGCCAGCGTGACGGCCACGGTGTGAATGGGTCCAAACGCTCCGATCGTGGCCGTCAATGCGGAATCCAAGTCGCGTGTCACTTCGCCGATGAGGCCGAGATTTAGTGCGTCTTCAGCCGACAATACCGGGCACTGCATGATCAGTCGTTTCGCGCGACCGAGGCCAACATGCTTCGCCAGCCTGAACGTTGCCATCCCGGGTAGAAACCCCAAGTGAACCTCGTTGAACTGGAATGTGGAGTTTGGCGTCGCAATCACAGCATCGGCAACCAAAGCCAGCTGAGCGCCCCCTCCCAAGCAAGGACCGTCAACCAGCGCGATGGTGGCCTTCGGTAATCGTTCAATCCGAACGCAAATCTTCTCCCACTTGTTGAATCCGTGAATGTCCATGGGTTCATCGGGTTTGAACTCGGCAAAGTCGATGCCCCGAGAGAATCGTCCCTCAGCACCCTGAAACACCACAACTTTGCAGTCGCTTTCGTCCTCGAGGTGATTGCAAACCGAAGTGAGCTCGCGAACCATGGCCATGGTGATCGTCTCGCGCAGCAGCGTAATCTTGGCAATATCGCCGGACTCTTCGAAGCTCAGGGTTGTGTACATTGTTCTCCTACCACTGCAGCAATGCAGTCTCGATGGTTGAACCGGGGCCCATGGTCATCATGACGCCGCGGTCTCCAGGTCTCACAGCGCCCTCATTCAGCAGTCGCTGGTAACTAAACAAGAAGGACCCGCTCCCGAGGTTGCCGAACTGGCGCAGAATATCCACCGTATGGCGCACGTCGTGGGCGGTAATCCCAATGTTGTACTTGATGGCGTCGATGACTTTCTTTCCACCGGAGTGGATGATCCAGTGATCAATGTCGCGGCGCTTGAGGCGGTTGCGCCCCAGCAATCCATTGATCGGGGTCTCGGCATGAATTCCGAGGACGTAGGGGACGTCACGGTCCAGATAGAACCCAAACTTACCGTGCTGACTCTGCCAGTCGTAGCGCATGGCACCCCAGGCATCGGGAATGATGTGGCTGTAAAAATCCATAATCTGCGGCACGGGGTTCTCGTCGGGCGCTTCCCCACGAAGGAGTACAGCAGCGCACCCGTCACCAAACAGACTGTTTACGACTCCGGTTGTGATGGCGTCATCGTAGACGTACAGCGCCGAGTTGACTTCGCAGCACACCATGAGCGCATTGCGACCCGGATTGGCCGCACACCAGTTGGCGGTGGGATTGAGGCCATTGAGGCCTGCATTGCACCCCATTCCGACGAGGTCAGCACGATGACAGTCGACCCGAAAACCGAGGTGCTTGATGAACATGGCCGTCAGACCCGGCAGCATCAGCCCCGTCGAGGTGATGCAGCACAGGTAGTCGATGTCGGCGGGTTTCAATCCTTGCGGTTCGATCGCCTTGGCGATCGCTTCGCGAGCAAGCGTTAGCGACCATTTTCGATGCTTGCGGAGCAGTGACTCTTGGTCTTCGCGGGGAATCCCTTCGGCATCCGGTTCGGGCAACACAAGGTGACGACCTTCGATGTGGCTGGCTTGAAACATGGCCCGCACCGTTGGGTTGGCCACGCGAAACAGGTCCAAAATATCCCGCTGTGAGTAGCGATTGGGTGGGTTGGAGGTTCCAACCGACAGGATCTTGGCCTTGGTGGTGCTCATGAAGACACAGTGTGCCAGTAATGCGGGTTTCGGTGCCATGGAGATTATCGATCGGGGGCAGTTTTACGGCGATGATCGACCTTTTAAGCGGAGTCAAAGCGGCCACTTTCCCTGCTGGCCGGACCCGCTCCATGGGGCATTGGCAGGCCAGCCGGTGCAGAAGCCATTGCAGTGGTCGTCACGCCCGCGCCTCAAGCATCTCGGTCTCGCAGTCCGTACAGGACCGATTGTGCTTCGCGCTCATCTCGCAGCGATGCATCTTCGGCCGCGGCGTTTACGATTCGCTTCGCTGCGGTTGCTGCCCGAGGGTTGGCTAGGATTCGCTGGGCCCATCGCTCCGCAGCGTCTCCCGGTAAATCGGCCGAGAGGTGCCCAAGCCCAAGCTGGGCCGCACGCTCAGCGCCGATCGATTCGCCACCGAGGATGACCTGTTTTGCAACGGATGCGCCAAGCAGCGACGCGAGGCGCGTGGATCCTCCGGCTGCCGGAATGATTCCGAGTTCGACCTCTGGCAGCCGAAAGATTGCCCCCGGCCCGATGACACGAAGGTCGCACGCGAGGGCAAGTTCGAAGCCTCCAGCCACTGCAGCCCCGTTGATCACGGCGATGCTCACCACTGGGCTCCGAGCGATTTCGGTGAACACAGCTTGACTGAGCAGGTTCCGGGCGTCTTCAGGGGTTGCATCCCTCATTTGGTCGAGGTCGGCCCCTGCACAAAATACAGTTGGGTGGGACGATTCGATGATCACCACAGGTGCCTGTTCGGATAGGGTTCGAAAGACCGCCTGGAGGTCGTGCAGGTGGGCTTGGTCGTACGCGTTGGCTTTTGTGGGTCGGTCCAGCAGGATCCGACCAATGCCGCCAATGATTTTTGATTGAATCGCCATGAACCCTCGTCGAATGACGTTTAAGAGAGCATACTTTGTACATGGAGCTGCGTGAACAACTCGTGCATGATGCGGAAGAGGATTGTCCCTACTTGGACAACCAAGTTGCGCGCATGCCCCTCCGTTGGCAGATGCGCAAGCTCAGTGGGGAAGAGCTGGATGCCGCTCTCGCCACGGGCGATCGGCGGGTGGGGCGGATGTTGTACCGAACGAGTTGCCCGTCGTGCGTGGCGTGCGAGCCCCTCCGGGTCCGCGTGCAAGAATTCAAGCCCAGCAAGTCTCAGCGAAGGGTGTGGAACAAGAACCAAGACATCAAGGTCACCGTTGGTCCTGCTGTGTATTCCGAGGAACGGCTCGATCTGTACAATCGCCACAAGCTCGAACGTGGACTGTCGCGCGATGGCAAGGCGATGACGCCGCAGGGATACGAGGGATGGTTCTTGCGGAGTTGTGTGCAGACCGTGGAGATGTGTTTTGAACTTGACGGTCGATTGGTCGCCATCAGCATTGTGGATGTTGGTGCCCGTGATTCTTCGAGCGTCTACCACTTCTTTGACCCCGATGTTGCGGACCGTTCCATGGGAACGTTCTCCGCGCTCGTCGAGTTGGCTTGGAGCCGTAGTCGCGGCGGTCGGTACCACTACCTTGGACTCTATGTCGGGGGATGCAGTCGCCTAAACTACAAAGACCGGTTCAGACCCAATGAGCGTGCCATTGACGGGCGCTGGGTGAACCCCGAGGAGGAGCCTTCCAGTGAGTGAGCGCCGTCCTCCGTGTGCGGGTCTGTGGAACACGCCGATGATTCAGGTCAACGGCGACGTCACGACGTGCTGCCTAGACGAACACCTCGAGAACAAGATTGGGAACACCCGGGAGCAGCCGCTGTCGGAAATCTGGAACGGCGCGACTATGCAGGAATGGCGCCTCGCGCAGGTCGAAGGGCGATTCGAAGACTCGGGCCCCCTTTGTACTCGGTGCAACTGGAAGTCGGCAGGGGCGTACCCGCCCGACAAGGTTGCAGCGTGGCTAAAGAAGAAAGGTTAGGGCGCTGATTCGATAGAGCCTCGGACAATGACTCCTGCAATCACCACATCGAACCTTGGAAAAGTCTATCGCGTCGGATTCTTCATGCGGCGCGTCGAAGGACTGCGCGACCTCACCATGGAGGTCGGCCAAGGTGAAGCATTTGGGTTCATCGGACCCAACGGGGCCGGAAAGACCACTACCATCAAAATTTTGATGGGTCTGCACCGGTCGACAGCTGGTCATGCAGAACTGTACGGGCTCGATGTGAATGACCCGAGGGCGCGCGCTC
>DEBL01000103.1:0-274 GCA_002348535.1 Deltaproteobacteria bacterium UBA2957
GCAGTCGTTGTCTAAGCCGTCGCACACCTCAATCCCCCCGGGGCGTACAGCCGGCTCGTCATCGTTGCAATCGTCTCGGTTGGCGACGTAGCCGAGTGGAGCAAAGCACGCTTCAACCGTAGAGGATGAGTCCCCGTAGCTGTCGCCATCGCCGTCCTCATACCAGGTCGAGGTGACGCCCTCGTCGATGTCGGTGTCACAGTCATTGTCGACACCGTCGCAGAGTTCCGTGGCACCCGGAAATGCCGTAGCGTCGAGGTCGTTGCAGTCGGTG
>DEBL01000103.1:584-1750 GCA_002348535.1 Deltaproteobacteria bacterium UBA2957
CGTCGAGGTCGTTGCAGTCGGTGGATTCCGCTCCGTAGCCCGCTGGAGCGGTGCATGCGGTGAGGGTCAACGACGTTCCTGGGTGGCCATCGCCGTCGAGGTCGGCATACCAAACCGTCATATCAGAGGCCGCTTCGTCCGTATCCCCATCGCAGTCATCATCGACGTCATTGCACAGTTCAGCAGCACTGGGGTGGACCGCCGAGTCGGTGTCGTCGCAGTCGGCATCATTGCCGACCATGCCATCGGGTGCCTCACAAGCCTCTTCGGACTCGACTGACCCGCCAAAGCCATCAGAGTCGCCGTCGGCAAACCAAACGGGCGCATCGACTGCATCGTCATCCACCGCGCCGTCACAGTCGTTGTCCACCCCATTGCAACGCTCCAGCGCACCCGGGTGAATGCCCGGGTGGTCATCATCACAATCCGCCCCGTTGCCAGCGTAGCCTGCAGGAAGCACGCAAGCGCTCACCGCTAGCTCAGGGTTACCGTAGCCATCGGCGTCGGCGTCCTCGTACCATGTGTCCATGACACCATTGTCAATTTCACCGTCGCAGTCGTCATCCCTACCATTGCAAACCTCGGGTGCATCGGGATGAACCGCCGGATCGAAATCGTGGCAATCCACGTCCGCGGTGTAGCCATCGCTGTCGGCATCCGCCAAGGAGGCCGAAGCTCCGGTGTCGACCACATGGCCTGTATCGCGGGCCTGGCCCGTGTCGGCTCCGGTATCGTGACCGACACGGCCTTCGACACTTGTGTCCTCAGTGGAGGCTCCGTCTTCCCCGGCCGGCCCCGTCTCTCCCGGAACCCCTTGCTCACCGATGGGACCTACGTCTCCCTTTTCTCCGCGACAGGCGAATAAAAGGACAAACGAAACTGGGAGGATGAGAGAATTGCATCGCATGATAGGGCCCCGAGTTGGACCGCAATAGTACAAAATTATCAGTCACAAAGTGAATGCATTGTTGAGAGACCGCTCCCCCATCACGTACACTCACACCCCCGGAGGGCCCATGCGTCTCGCACTGATTTCGTTGTTGATGATTCAGCTGACTCTTGGCTGTGACGGAGATGACGAGAAACCCGCAGCAGAAGCGGATGCCGACGCCGATGCGGACTCAGACGCCGATGTGGATGCTGATGCGGACGCCGATGCGGACGCC
>DEBL01000103.1:2084-3709 GCA_002348535.1 Deltaproteobacteria bacterium UBA2957
GCGGACGCCGATGCGGATGCGGACCCACCCGAGCCGGACCCCATCGATGACAGTGACGGCGATGGGGTGCCCGCTACCCAAGACTGCGACGACGAGGATGCATCCTTAGGCTCAATCATCTACGATTTCGACTGCGATGGGCTGGTGGCAGCCGATGACTGCGATGATGACGACGAAGCTTCCACGGCAGTTGTTGACGATGCGGATTGCGATGGCGTCGTCACAGAAGACGACTGCGATGATGACAACGCAGACCTCGCCATCTGCTGGGATACCGTTGACGCAGGCTGGGAACACACCTGCGGCATCACCATGGCCGGCCAGACAAGGTGCTGGGGCAACAACAGATGGGGTGCACTCGATGCCCCAGACGTCGTGATGACCGAGATCACCACCGGAACCGATTTCAGCTGCGGGCTTGACCTCGATGGATACGTGTTGTGTTGGGGCGAAGACGACTACTTTGATGGCGACATCCTCGGTGATTTTTATCTGCCGAGCGGACCTGTGACGGCCCTCGACAGCAGCCTCTTGCATGGAATTGCCATCGACGCAGACGGGAATGCGAGAACGTGGGGATTGGACGGATACCGATCTGAGGGGTACGCACTTCCCGACGGTCCGTACGTAGATGTGTCTGCCGGCTGGCGTATGTCTTGCCTACTCGACACAGCGGGTGAAATCACTTGCAAGGGAACAGACATCGCTACTTGGGGCGGAGATCATGACCAATGGGTTGCACCTGCAGGCCCTTTTGAGTCAATTTCCACCGGCGAGTCACACTCCTGTGGAGTCAAAGCCGATGGGACCGTCGAATGTTGGGGCCGCAACTCTTCAGGCGAATCAGACCCACCTGAAGGCGTGCTGTTCAAGTCCGTCGACGCCGGCACCTACCATGCATGCGGCATCACGGTCGAGGACAACATTGAGTGTTGGGGCTGGGAACCTTCGGGCGCTCTCGCGGCACCGGTGGGCACCTTTAAAACGGTCAGCGCTGGCGAAGATTACAGTTGCGGAGTGACCACCGACCACCAGATGAAGTGCTGGGGCCTCTGGACCGCCAGTGAAGGTGCCTGGACCCCTACAGACTACGGACAGGCGGACCCACCGTTCGCTCCGTAGGTCGTTTTACGCGGGTGTTGACTTCGAAGACACACGTGGACTGACGATAACCACCGACACGGTGAGTCCGGTAGCGGCCACCCCTGCGGCACCGACCCGGCAACACGCGACCGATCCGGCCATCACAGATGCACAAACTCTGACCGGCCGTCACCTGCCGGTTTTGTCCTCGGCAGTGGCAGCACTTCTGCCACGTGAAGGCCAATCGAAATTGAGGGATCACCCGCCATGACGTAGACCCACACCCTCGGAGGTTCCATGCGCCCATCACTGATTTCGTTCTTATTGATTCCATTGGCCGTTGGTTGCGGTGATCGGGAGGAAAAGCCCGTTCCCGCAGAAGACGAACGCATCGAGGGCAGCGAAGCCGGTGACTGCTCCGATGGGGCTGACAATGACCTCGATGGAATATTCGATTGCGATGAGGCCGAGTGTTAAGGGTCGCCAGACTGCGAGGAAGCGGATGCTGACGCCGACGCCGATGCTGACGCCGATGCTGACGC
>DEBL01000102.1:0-2036 GCA_002348535.1 Deltaproteobacteria bacterium UBA2957
GCCGATGCGGATGCCGATCTCGAACCGGACCCGGACTCGTGCGCTGACTTCGCGCTCGGCTCTGCGCTCGGCATCGTCGCCGAAGGGACTTCTGGGTCAACGGCCGCCTACGAGTCGTCGATCGGTTGCGGTTTAACATCCGACAGTGGGTCCGACGTATCGTTCAGTTGGAGTCCACCCGGGTCTGGTACGTACTGCATCGACACCTTCGGTAGCGACTACGACACCGTTTTGCGCGTGTACGATTCAACTTGCTCGACCGAGACCACATGCGATGACGATGGCTCGGAGTGGTTGACCTACCCGGGCGGCTTCGTGTCGATGGTCGAGACGGAAATGACGGCAGGCGTCCCCGTCGTGCTGGTTGTGGATGGCTACAGTTCGTTGTCATCGGGCACCTATGAACTCAACATCTCGGAAGGGGCATGCCCGACCACAGGAGGGTCGTGCATCACTCACGAAGGGGTGGACGGTGTGTACGCCTGCGGTGGAACCTGCGTCGAGGCAAGCCGACGCGGTGATGGAACCTGCGATGATGGCTACGACTGTTACGAATTCGACTGGGACGATGGCGACTGCGAGGCCCCTACCATCGGCGCCGACTGCGACTACGAAGGCTACTACGGACCAGAACCCGGAGTGATCGACTGCACCGGAATGTGCTACTCCGCCGACTACCTCGGAGACGGTAGTTATTGCGATTCGCGGCTGGATTGCGAAGAAACCGAGTGGGATGAAGGGGACTGCCTCGACCCTGGTGAAGCATGCACCAAAGAAGATGGGACCGCGGGCATTTACTCCTGTGACACCGACTGCGTGACCGACACACTCGCGGACACTGTGTGCGACCCTGCTCTCGACTGTGGCGGACTGAGCTATGACGGAGGCGACTGCGAGCCACCGGGATTGGGTGAGTCCTGCGAGTACGACTCAGTCGGCTCGACATACACGGGCGTGGTCGACTGCACAGGCACCTGCGGTTCGGATTTTTACTTGGGCTTCGGTGGCTGTGATGATCGCTTCGATTGTGTCGAGTTGAGTTTCGACTCCGGTGAGTGCATCGGCACGGGCGATGCCTGCACAACGGAGGAAGGTGCTGAGGGAATCTATGCGTGCGATGGCCTGTCCTGCACAACGGATTCAACCGCAGACGATTCGTGCGACTCTGCAATGGATTGCTATGAACTCGAGTACGACGGGGGCGATTGCACTCCCGAAGTCTGCTACACCGATACCCGCGATCTTGGGTCCGCCATCGGCGACGCTCTGGCGACGGGGCTATCGGCGAGCACCGAGTCTGTGCACGAGGGCAGTTGCTTTACGGGCGCTGAAATGGGTGAAGAAGTCTATGGATGGACCGCTCCGGCGGACGGGACATACTGCTTTGACCTCACCAGCTCTGACTACGACACATCTCTGGCCGTCATGGACGCCTTCTGCGGTGCGGAACTCGCTTGCGACGAGGATGGCGGACCGTCGTATACCTCCTACGCGAGCGCCACGCTCGAAAGTGGAGATTCGGTGGCCATCATTATCGACGCATGGTCCACAACCTCCGCAGGTGCATACGTACTGGACATTATGGAAGGGGATTGTCCCTTGATGTAGCCCCCTCTTTTGAGTCAAGGCTCAAACAGGCCGTTGGGGAGTGTGCACCTCAGCGGCCTGTCTCGTTCTTGTTCATGACGCGAGCCTGACCCCTTGGGACTCGACTTATCGAGAGCGTCGCCTCATCTAAAAGCAGAACGTCAACGAGGTCAATTCGGGCGACTGCTCGGCACATCACACCCCAAATGACATTTCCATGACATAGATAATGTCTTGGTGTACATTGATATTGACCCAATCAATAAGGAGTGCTCCATGCACAAGTGGCTCTTCACCGGACTGTTGGCCTTTGCAATCGCCTGCGGTGACACCGAAACTAAAGACACCTCTACTGCAAATGCAGATGCAGATGCAGATGCTGACGCCGATGCAGATGCTGACGCCGATGCAGATGCTGACGCCGATGCCGATGCCGATGCTGACGCCGA
>DEBL01000102.1:2352-2481 GCA_002348535.1 Deltaproteobacteria bacterium UBA2957
GCCGATGCTGACGCCGATGCTGACGCCGATGCGGACGCTGACGCCGACGCCGATGCTGATGACACAGGTTCACCGGACGACACGGGTGTGGACGACACTGGAGAGGCAGATGCCGACGCTGACGCAGAT
>DEBL01000102.1:2854-6928 GCA_002348535.1 Deltaproteobacteria bacterium UBA2957
GACGCCGATGCCGATGCGGACGACACCGGGTCCATTCCTGACGCCGCCATCGGTGACGCGTGCACCACCTCATCGGGTCTCGCGGGCATCTTGGACTGCGATTTGGCGTGCTTCGTCGACTACACCTCTGACTCGCTTTGCGATGATGGCTCGAGCATCTGGGGCGATTTCGACTGCGCCGAACTCGGCTTCGACGGCGGAGCTTGTGTTGACATCCTTGACTCTTGCACTCTTGATGACGGATCCGATGGAATCTTCGACTGCGACAAAAGCTGTGCCGTCGACTCCCGCGGTGATGGAACTTGCGACCCCTCGTTTGATTGCTCGGCAGCAAGCTTTGATTCAGCAGACTGTACCGCTCCTGGTCCTGGCGAGGAATGCACCTACGACGACTGGCTCTTCGGACCGTCTATCGGCGTAGTGGATTGCGGTGGCGTCTGCGGCTACGACTCCTCCTCGGACTCGACCTGCCATGATGGTGCCTTCGGGGGCTTGGACTTCATGTGTGCCGAGTTCGAATTCGACGGAGGCGCTTGCTACGAGGTTGCCGATGACTGCACATTGGACGACGGTTCTGCTGGAATCTACGACTGCGATAAAAACTGCATTGCCGACACCACGGGCGACACCGTCTGTGATGTCGCTTTCGAATGTGTAGGCGCCGGCTTCGACGGTGGCGATTGCCCCACCCCCGAGGTGGGCTCTGATTGCGATGCCGGCACAGGACCGGAATCGGGAATCATTGGCTGCGACCTGAGCTGTTCATCGTACACAACGTGGATAGGCGATGGATACTGCGACAGTCGCTTCGATTGTGATGGTACTGGCTGGGACGGGGGCGACTGCTCCGACCCGGGCGGCGTTTGTACCCTCAGCGACGGAACCGACGGCGTCTTTAACTGTGACGGTACAGCCTGCGTGCTGGACACTACTGCGGACAGCATCTGCGATGAAGCGCTGGATTGCCCAGCCCTTGGTTTCGATGGTGCAGACTGCGACGCAGAGGTGTGCTACACCGCGGAATTTGATCTCGCCAGCGCCCTCGGCGATGCACTCGCCACCGGCCCATCAGCGACGACCGAATCTGTGTACGAAGCAAGCTGCTTCACGGGTGCAGACATGGGAGAAACAGTCTACGGCTGGACAGCCCCTGCGGATGGCACGTTCTGTTTCGACCTGACGAGTTCCGACTACGACACCTCGTTGGCCATCATGGATGACGTGTGCGCATCCGAACTCGCTTGCAGTGAAGACGGCGTTGGAGCGCCGGGCTACACTTCGTACGCAAGCGTGGCGCTCACAGCGGGTGAATCGGTAGCCATCATCATCGATGCTTGGTCGACCTCATCCGCCGGCACGTACGTGCTCGACATCACCGAAGGCGCCTGCGCAATCTAACGACGGGCGATTAAAAAAGGCCGCCGGGTCACTCTCGGCGGCCTTTTTCGTTCCAACCGCACCAACAAGATCATGCATTGGCGAATCGAAGCCTTTCACGTATGCTCTACCGATGTCATCGCTGCTTGATCGTTTCTGCCCCAATACCCACGACGCCCCGATCACCGGTGCGGCCTACGATTCCGAAAGCGGAATCGTAGCGACGAGTGATGCAACGGGTCAGGTGGCGATTCAGCGCCCGCATGATGCATCCCCTCGCCTCGTTTTTCGGCCGGGCGGTCCAATACAGGGTGCTGTGGCGTTGATCCGAGGCGGGTCAATGGTTGCCGTGGGCGATGAACATGGCACCATCGGGCTGTATAAGACGACCGACGGCACTGTTGTGTTCCGCGACGAGCGGGAGGGCGAACGCGGGAGGGTTCGAGCCATGCGTGGCGTGGCCGTTAATTCAACGGGCTCCTTGGTGGCCTCCATCGCCAAAGATGGTCTGTTGAGGCTGTGGAATCTCACCACAAACGAGCGTGATGCATGGCGAGAGTTTAGCGGCACGACCGTTGAATTCGACCATCGAGGCGAGCGTCTGCTTCTCATTGACCCAGACGGACACCCCCAGTTGTTCGACCTCACGACCCGGAAGTCCATCTACATGGACCGACTGCAGACACCCGCCACCCACGCCCGATTCAGCCCTTGCGGCACACTGGTGATCGCCGGTGGCAGTGGAGGGATTTCCCTGCTTCGCGTATCCGACGGATCGCTAACCACGAGCTTTGCGACACGGGGAGGATCCGGCATTCAAACTCTGCTCGTCGATCCTTCCGGAAGCCACGCTGCCGCAGTGACAAAGCGCTCAATACACATCTTCAGTCTGCCTGCCCTCGAACCGGTTGAGAGCCGAAAACACGGCGCGCCTTCACCGGAAGGCGCTGCCATCTGGGACCAGAGTGGCATCCGTGTGGGCGGGTCGGATGGGCTCATGCATCGTGGCGGTGGTGGGAGTCTCGGCCCCGTCACGGCGATCAACGGGATCGGTCCGCACCGCTTGATCGTTCATAATGATGCCATCGCAGTCTGGAATGAAGGAAGCCGAACCGGCCTCTTTCGGGTCTCGTCCCAACCGCGTCTCGTTACAATCAATCGGACCGGTACTCTGACGGCCATGGTTGCACCGAACAAGGGGCTCCGGATTTATGACATGAAGTCCGGCTCAGCACTATTTCGAGCAGAGCCCGAGACGGAGTCAGCCTCCGCGATCCATGCGGGGGGCGACGTGGTCTCGATGCAATATCCAGCAGGCGGAACTCGGTGGTGGGACTTGTCGAAGAATCAAGGCTTCTCACTGCCTTGGCCGCGAGCACACGCACTCTCCGGGTCGGGTGCGTGGCTAGCCGTCATTACACCGAAGGGGGCTGTGCGAATTCTCGACACGGCTACAGGTCAAGACGCTCTCGCACCCCCAACACCGCTCTCCGAAACACCGATTGTTCAGGTCGCCTTCATGAATCGGCACCCGTCTATGCTTGTGCTCGATGCAGACGGCATTCTTGGGCATTATGATCTCACCGGTTCAGCACAGACCGGCCGCCCCGCCAACGGATCCGACATCCTCTCAATCAATGGTGAGGTCGACCGGATCTGGGGCGCTACTGGCGGGTCCCTTGCGGCCCTCCGGATGCCAGAAAGCGAATCGGCCACCATTTTATGGGTCGACGTACTGAAGCAAACGGTTGTCGGAGAGGTCACCGGCCTCCCCCGCACTGCAGAGGTCGATGTCGAAAATGGATTGATCATCGCACCGGGCCGAGCCGGAGCGCTTCTCGAACAGGAGCAAGACGGAACCGAGCGACGCGTGCTTCGCGACCTTCCCGATGGCGAGTGGATCAGCTTTGGGCCCAGCGGGATTCAAGCCTCAAGTGAGGGGGCCGCCTCTTCAATGTGATTGTGGGCGTCAGCGACTAGAAGTCTACCGACTGACCGCAGCCGCAGGGACGCTTGGCTTGAGGATTGTCAATCTGGAACCCCGACTCCATGATCGAGTCCACCCAATCAATCGTTGAGTTCTGTAGCTTTTCGACATGGTCCGGATGAAGAAACACGCGAACGCCGTCGAAATCAAACACGTTGTCGTCCTCTTCGGGATCTTCTTCAAGCTCAAGCACATACTTGTAGCCGGAGCACCCTCCACCACTGAGCCCAAATCGGAGCCCAAACCCCGGGAGTTCGAACTCTTCTTGGAGCCGCTTGATGTTTTCAACTGCGTTGGGGGTCATTTTAACAAGTGACATAATGCCTCCGAAATCAGCATAGCCAAAAGCCCCTCCCGTGCACAACACGGAGAGGAGCTTTTTCGTTGAAATCGCAACATCGCGGGTGAATACCCTACGAGTCTGAGTCGCCCGATCCGGCGCCACCACTTGGGTCGGTCGAACCGCCACCGCCTGGCTCTGCTCCATCATCCCCATCTGAGTCTGAATCGGCATCGGCGTCAGCGTCCGCATCGGCGTCAGCGTCCGCATCGGCGTCGGCATCGGCGTCAGCATCGGAATCGGAATCGGCATCGGCGTCGGAATCGGCGTCAGCGTCGGAATCGGAATCGGCATCGGCGTCGGAATCGGCGTCAGCGTCGGCATCGGCATCCGCGTCGGAATCGGCGTCGGCGTCCGCATCCGCATCGGC
>DEBL01000329.1:0-3502 GCA_002348535.1 Deltaproteobacteria bacterium UBA2957
CAGATGCAGACGCAGACGCAGACGCAGACGCAGACGCAGACGCCGACGCAGACGACACTGGGGCGCCGCCTCCGGAGGATCTCGACGGCGACGGGTTCAGCGTAGAGGCGGGTGATTGCGACGATGAAAACCCCACAATTAATCCGCTGGCGCCCGAACTCTGCGACGACATCGACAACAACTGCAACGGGGTGGTGGATGAATCACCGGTCGATCCGACCGCATGGTACCTCGACCGCGACGGCGATGGCTTTGGCGATCCGGCTTGGCCCTACACCGGGTGCGATCCGCTTCCAGGCTATGTGGCCGACGGGACGGACTGCAACGACGACTCCGAGGTCAGCAACCCCAGCGCCCTCGAGATCTGCGACGGGATCGACAACGACTGCGACACCGAGATCGACGAGGGAGAAACCGTCATCGCGTACCTCGATGACGACGGTGATGGATTCGGCTTCGATCCCATCGCCCTAAGCGAGTGCGACCCCACTGACGGTACGGCAAGCGAAGGAGCCGACTGCGATGACGGTGACGCAGCGGTCTACCCCGGCGCGCCCGATACCCCGTATGACGGTGTCGACAGCGACTGCGGCGGCGGATCTGACTACGATGTCGATGCCGATGGCTATGACGACCCAAGCGGCGGCGGCGCGGATTGCGACGACCTGACGTCGACGACCTACCCGGGCGCGTTCGACGTCCCTTACGACGGCGTCGATGCAGACTGCGCCGGCGACGACGACCACGATGATGATGCCGACGGGTACGTACCCGATGACTACCTTGGAATGGAAACGGCCGGTGTAGAGGGTTCAGGTTCCTTGCCGGGCGGTGATTGCGATGACACCGATCCGGACCGGCATCCGGGCATGGATGAATTCGCCGACGATGGAGTTGACTCCGACTGCGATGGCGAAGACGACCCCAGTGGTTTGTCGGGCGAATGGGGCAGTTCGTGGGTGACCGTGGCGTCTGGACCGAGCCACCGGGGCCTGCAGGAGTACCTCGATGCCGGCGCCGAGTATATGTATGTTGGAAACGACCGAAACTTCAGCCGCTTGCATCTGGACTCCGAGATATGGGAGACGTTGGCGAGCCCACCAGGTGGTCTTGCCTACTGGGGATCGGCCGCATTGGGCAATGACGGAGGGCTCTGGCAGATCCGCACCTCTCAAGCCTACCGGTATGACCCTCCGTCCAACAGTTGGACCACCAAATATGGGTTCTCACACTCGGGCGATGAGCAATCAATGACTGTCACCGATCGCGATGGGAACCTGTGGGCGTACCAAGGTGGCGGCATGATGGTCCGCTACAACCCATCCACCGAGGAAATCGACATCTTCGATGTAGCCATTCCACCCTCAACCTATGAGACTCGGCTCGGGTACAACCGGCCCAATCACAGCATCTACTTTGGTGGGTTCTCGGATGATGAGGTGTACCGTTACGACATTGAGACAGGCGTGACAGACACCACCCTGACCCGACACCCCGAGGGATTCTTAAACGATATTTTTTGCTCGGATCGAAACGGCCACATCTACGCCGCAGGGTCAAGCAGCGGGACGTCCATCTGGCAGTACGACATTGCAACCGACACGTGGGCCACAATCACCGATTATCCCACCGACCATGGCAACAACGGTTCATGTTCGGTGTCCCTCGACGGATGGCTTTACATGGAGCCGGGCTCCGTAACCACTCTCTACAAGTTACCGCTTTATTGAGCCGGATCTAGGCTGGGAGGGTTTGATGCAGTTGCAGAACACGCTCTGGTTGATGGCCTGTATTGTCACCGGGTGCAGCACCAAGACCGAAACCGTCGCTCCGCCCACGCAAGGGTCAGAGCCCGATATCGACTCAACGGCAGACCGAGAACCGTGGAGCACCCCGCCACCGAGCACACTGGCGGCACCCGAACGACTGGTTGGCTTCGCAGACGTCCACGGTGACTTTGATGCGACCGTCCGGGTACTGACATTGGCAGGACTCATCGACGAAAACCAGACATGGGTTGGCGGAACCACGGTGGTTGTGCAGACCGGCGACCAACTCGACCGCGGCGACGGCGAGCGTGCGATCTTGGACCTGTTTGAGTCGCTGAGCGAGCAGGCATGGGCCGCTGGCGGCGGCTTTTACCCCTTGCTGGGTAACCATGAAATCATGAACCTTGCACTGGACCTTCGATACGTGACCCCGGGCGGCTTTGCTGAGTTCGAGGACATCGAGCACGACTCCAATGACCCCTTCCTCTCCGAATATCCACCACAGCAGCGCGGTCGGGTGGCCGCATTTCGATCGGGGGGACCCTACGCTCAGATTCTCGCCGGCCACAACCTCACCATGCAGGTCGGTACAACCGTGTTTGTTCACGGCGGGATTCTCCCTCAGCACGCTGTCGTGGGCCTGAAGACCATCAATGAAGAGGTGCAAGCTTGGGCCCGCGGTGAGGCTCCTGAGCCCACACGATGGGTCCGGTCGGCTACCTCTCCTGTGTGGAGTCGCCACTATTCCGACCGCCCCGATGCATCGGACTGCGCGCTGCTGGCGCAAGCGTTAGAGACCTTGGGCGCCGTTCGCATGGTGGTGGGCCACACCGTACAGGACGCGCCGAACCCGGACTGCAATGGAAAAGTCTGGCGAATGGATGTCGGGATGGCCGCTCACTATGGCGGCAGCCCTGCAGCCATTGAGATCGTGGGCGATTCCGTAACGCTCCTCGAATGAGTCCCTGGCATGTCGGACGCTGATGCATCGATGACATCGATGTCGCGGCTTGCCGATTCAGTTCCCGCTAACCGCAGAAGAATGCTTAGATGAAACATAAAGTATTTCAGGTTTAAGCTTTATTTACAGCCAAAAAATTACACTTGGCATGGTGTTTGCTTATTTTATGGAGTAGACCCAACAACGCTCCACCGCTACTCACCTGGAGACCCCATGTACCGATTCGCAACTGTTGTTCTCACTGCGTTGACAACCTCCCTGCCCGCAGTCGCTAAAACCACCATCCCCCCCGGCCCGGTCGGCGTGATGCAGGTCACCCCGGGTGTCCACATGACGCTATCCGGCGGAACGGTTGGGATTGGGGCCAGCATTGATGCCCTCGGCGGTGTGGTTTTCGGACCCCGATATTTCACGACCTCACCGGGAGTTGTGGGCGGACCCTTCGTGGAAATCAACACGGTGCTGTCCGAAGGCACAACGCTCACATGGGGCGGTCGCGCTGGCGCGGGCGCGCTGGCGCCAATGGCCGTGGGATTCCTCACCGCGGGGCTTGCCACCTATGAACAGGGCCGGAGCCGCGGGGCTCGAACAGGAACTCGGCGCGGCCTCAGGCTCCGCAGCGTGGCCTTCGGCGCTGCCGTCAACTGGTACGACGAAGGGCCCAAAGTATGGACTGCCGGCATCGAAGCGCCCATTTTGCCTCTGCCGCTTGTCCGCGACTACGCCCTGCCAGCCAGCCGCCCTGAAGTGGTTTCCGAAGGGATGTCAGAAG
>DEBL01000329.1:3891-4544 GCA_002348535.1 Deltaproteobacteria bacterium UBA2957
ATGGCAAGGAGACATCATGCCCGGCACCCAGCAGACCATCGATATCGCCGTGAGTCCTGAGGCGCTGTTCGACGTCATCACCGACTACGAACGTTACCCTCAAATTCTGGATGAAATGGAAGAAGCCACCGTTTTATCCCGAGACGGAGACACCGCTGACGTGCGGTTCTCCGTGAACCTCATCAAGCGCTTCAAGTACACACTCACTCTCGTCGAACACCGACCGGCTTCGGTCCGCTGGAGCCTTAAAGAAGGGCCTTTCAAACTCAGCAACGGAAGCTGGGAACTGCAGCCAATCGTTGGCGGTGGGACTCGGGCCTTGTATACAGTTGAAGTCGAAGTGGCGGCATTCGTGCCCAAGGCCGTCTCCAACCGAATCGTCGGAAAAACAGTGCCGAAGCTGCTGCAGTCATTCAAGTCGCACGCCGAACGTCTCCATTCATCGTAAGCCCCATTGAATCCATGCTGTTGCATGCCGTACACTATTGGTGACCCGGAGGCTCCATGAACGCATTCACACTCTTTGCACTCATCATTCCATTGCTCAGCGGGTGCGGTGATGACAAGTCGGACACTGGCGAAGAGGTGGTGCTCGACGCCGACGCCGATGCAGACGCCGACGCCGATGCAGACGCCGACGCCGATGCCGATGC
>DEBL01000328.1 GCA_002348535.1 Deltaproteobacteria bacterium UBA2957
GATGCCGACGCGGATGCCGACGCCGATGCCGACGCCGATGCAGACGCCGATGCGGACGCGGATGCCGATGCCGATGCCGATGCATCCATCAGCGGTTCACTCGTATACACCATCGATGACGAGTCCGGCACCACCGTGTGCGACCAATCCATCTCATTCACCGGAACGCCGTTCACCGGCTTCTGCCCTGACTGCTCATTTGCATTCGAGATCGATGCCGAGATCACCGAAGACCGAAGCGAGGGCGACTGCCAACCCTTGGTTCACATGTCCCTGATGCCGGTCTACCCGTGGCACTCCCAAGTGGTGCTCGGCTTCATTCCGGAACTTGTCTACGACTACGGCTACTACGATGAGGGCGACAGCGAGGCGATGCTCAGCTTGACCAACGTGCTCCTTGCCGGGTACACGACCGACTACGGCGGCTACGGCTACTACGACGGCGGCTACGGCTACACTGATGGCGGCTACTACGGCGGCTACACCACGGGGTCAGCCGGCTACGGCAAATCCGAAGAACCCCCCGAGACTGACTACTACGACTACGACGGCGGCTACTACGACGGCGGCTACTACGACGGTGGCTACTACGACGGTGGCTACTACGACGGAGGCTACTACGGTTACTACGTCGACTGGACTCCGGTCGCGCTTGATCTGCCGCCTGGGTACGGGTACCTCGGAGACTACCTGCCGGAGGGAAGCGCCACCTTTGAGGGCGGCATGCTCTCGTGGGTATCGACATACACGACAAATGACTACCGCTCCGCCTACATCGATCGCTACTGCGGCAGTGGGTACGACGGCGGCTTTCCGGAGTACTACGGCGGGCTTGGTGCCGCCGTGGACACGACGGCGACCGGCACCCTCGCCTGCATCGAGTACACCTCCTACTACTATGGGCCCTACTACTACGATGGCCCGTATGACAGCGACGGCGGTGCGCCCTACTACGATGGCGGGACCACCGAGGTGGAGTCTGACACCATGGAGTTTGGCGACGAAGACGCCCCCGACGTGGACGGCGTGGGCGACGAAGACTGCGCAGATTTCGACGGCGATGGCTGCGTGAGCGAAGAAGAGCCCACCTTCTTCTCGTTCTTCTACGGAAACACAATCGACGTCTGGACGATCCAAGCGGCAGCCGGCGAACTCGTTCAGGTCTCTGTGGACACCGTGGCTGAAGGCACCGCGTTTGACCCGTCGCTCATCGTTACGGACGCCGACGAGTGCCTCGTCGTTGTCGCATACGATACCTTTGGGTGCGCATTTGATGTCGCCTCCTCCGATGATCACGAGCACGGTGATGAGGACCATGATCACGAAGGTGAGGCCGACGACGAGGTCGGAGTGCCCATTGCGGATGATGAGCCGTCCAGCGATACCGACCCCGACGTGGACGTAATCGATGACCCAGACGACACCGATGACGAAGACGACGGCTGGACCGATAGAGGCAACTGCCCTGCAGCCGAGTTCATCGCGGAGACCGCGGGCACCCACTACGTGATCGTTGAGGCCAATGAATGCACCGGCTTGGTCGCGGACTACGAATTGGGCGTCAACGCCGACGACCCCATGCTGACCCTCATCGCAGATGGAATCTCGCCCACAACGATCGTGGAACAGACCCACCATGTGGAAGGCACAGCCACGGTTACCGAGTAATCAGCCCAGCTCCAGACCCCCCACCGCTAAGGTCGCCGATGCGCCGACCTCGGGGATACCCCTGTTCGTTCGTCTGGCCTTCAGCTACCATGCGATACGTACACGATGGAGGATTGGCGTGAACCCATGGATCAATACAGCGGTCATCTGCTGCTTGGTGGGATGCAGCAAGTCCAGCGACACCGGTTCGATAGCGGATCCTGAGCGGTGCGAAGATCGTGCAGGAACGGTGTGTCGTGTCGCGGGCACCGGGCAACCTGGAGCGGTCGAGACAGAAACATCCGCCATCGCCAGCCCGCTGTATGCACCCATGGACGTGGCCATGTTCGACGGGCCGGATCGGTTTTTGATCGCCGACTGGAACAACCACAAGGTTCGGCAAGTCATTGGCGATGAGGTCCGCACCATTGTCGGCACCGCCTTCCTCGGTGACGGCGACCCGGACTTCAAGGAGCGCATCGCTCCGGGCGTCGACGGAACACAGGTGGCCCTGAACCACCCCACCTCGATGGAATTCAACCCGGTCACCGGGCAGTGGCTACTGCCCAGCTGGCACAATCATCGCGTGCGGCAGTGGTCCAGTGAAACCGGCCTCTCGTTGGTGGTGGTCGCCGACACCGACATTACCGATGGCAACGGCGCCAACTCCGGGTTCTTTGGCGATGGCGGTCCCGCGAGCGCTGCGCTGCTCTCGTATCCAAACTCTATCGCTGTTCATCCGGAAACCGGTGACTTCTGGTTGCTCGACCAACGCAACAATCGCATCCGCTCCATCTCGGCCGACTTTTCCCTCATTGACACGATCGCAGGGGGCGACGAAGCCACCTTCGCCGGCGATGGCGAACCGCTTGAGAATGCGCGGTTCTTCTTCTGGAACCCTGAGGAACTGCAGCCGGAACCGTCGGGGGCGATTGAGTACGATGCCGACCGAAATCGTCTGTATGTTGCCGACACATCGAACCATCGGATTCGAGTGCTCGACCTCGAGACGGGAACGACAAGCTCGTTGAACACGGGCCTGCAGTCGCTGCCCGATGGTGCGTGCGACCCCACGGCCTTGTGCTTCCCCCGCGATGTGGAGGTGGCGGGAGACCTGCTGTACATTGCAGACACCAACAACCATGCGGTCCGGGTCTACAATCTTGAGACCGAGTCCATGGATGTTGTGGCGGGCACTTTTGCGATGGGTACGGGGGCCATGAATACGGCGGCCACCGAAGCGGCCCTCAACACGCCCCACGGCATCGACATCGCGGCCGACGGAACCCTATTGATCGCCGACACCTACAATCACCGCGTGCTCAAGGTGCTTCCGTGAACCGGTTTCATGGATTGATGATTGGACTGCTGAGCGCCGTTGGCTGCGAAAAGCCGTCGGATTCAGAGCCCATCACTTCGTGCGATCCCGGGGACATTTGTCCGTGGTTCGGTACTCCAGAAGTGGCCGGAATGTCCCCCGAAGGCACCCCACGCACAGAGGCATCCACGTTCTGGGTGGTGGATGTGGTGTTTCATCCCATCGATGACTGGCCCGTGATCATGGACTGGAACAATCATCGCGTGATCACCTTTGACGCCGATGACGAACTCGTCGTGTTGACCGGGGTTGGCGGACGGCTCGGCGATGGGCCCGAGGGCGATGCTGCAATGGCCGAGTGGAACCATCCAACCGATGTGGCGTGGCTGTCGGACGACACCATGGTGATGGCGGCGTGGCACAACTCTCGCATCGTTCAGTTCGACCCGGATTTCGAGACCATGTCGTTTGTGTCCGGGACCGGTGGACGCGACTTTGGTGGCGATGGAGGGCCTGCGATCGAGGCCATCCTCGATCTGCCCTGCGGCATCCGGGTCGATGAATCCGACAACATCTTTTTGTCCGATATGGCCAACCAACGCATTCGACGCATCACGCCCGACGGACTGATCGATACCGTCGCGGGCAACGGAGCCCACGGCTTTAACGGCGATGGACCGGCCATGGAGACCATGCTCGCGAGTCCCGCGCTCCAACGCGCCGAACCTGCATTCAAGATCGACTATGCGCTCGGGAACATCTACATCGCTGACACCCACAACGGCCGAATCCGCGTGTTTGATCCCGAGGCTGAAACCATCGAAACCATCGCCGGGATGGGCGAAACCCCACCGGACTCTGACAACGGAACCGTATGCACGGCGGGCTGCGGCTACAGCGGCGATGGCGGTCCGGCCACCGAGGCGATGCTCGACACACCGTCCGATGTGGCCGTCGCCGATGACGGAACCGTCTACATCGCCGACACCGAGAACAGCTGCGTGAGGGTCGTCGACCCCGATGGCGTGATCGAAACCTTCGCGGGAATCTGCGGCGAGCGCGGCTTTGATGGCGACCTCGGTCCTGCCGATGAGGCGCTGCTCAACCGCCCGTTCGGCGTGGCCATTGATGGGGACGGCAAGGTCTACATCTCCGACACCTACAACAGCGTCATCCGGGTCGTGGAACCCCAATGAAGTGGGCGTACGCCATCGGGCTGACTGCCCTTGCGTGCGCAGCCCCCAAGTCATCGACTGATGGGCGGTGCCAGCCGGGTACGGTGTGCATCTTGGCGGGCACGGGCGAATTGGGGTTCAACGGCGATGGTCTGCCGGCCCTTCAAACGAGGCTCGCGTCTCCTTCTTCCGTCTACGAAGACCCCAGCGGGATCATCACGATCGTGGACTACTCCAACATGCGGGTTCGCACGATCAACGACGATGGCACCATCGGCACGGTGGTTGGAAACGGTTTCCATGCCTATTCAGAACCCGGAACACCGGCATCAGACTCGCCTCTCGAGAACCCGATTGATGTCGGCTGGTCGGCGGAAGGGCACCTGTGCGTTCAGCCGCAACACGAAGGGCGTGTCATCTGCCTCGATTCCGCCGGAAACGTGGCCCTCCGCGCCGGTACAGGCGTCATCGCCGATTCGGGTGATGGAGGGTCGGCGCTCGAGGCCGAGATGGGCTACGGCGGAGGCCTTGCGTTTACTGAGGACGGCACCCTCTTCATCAGCGACTCGACCTTCTCGCGCGTCCGTCGAGTCACCCCCGACGGAGCCATCGATACCGTCTTGGGTACCGGGGAGGCCGGCCAAGGCGACCCGGGGTTGGGGATCGAAACGACCCTTCGCTTTCCCGAGCGGCTTGCAATCGATGAAGCGTCGGAGCAACTCTATGTGGCGGACACCTTCAACCACCGAGTCATTCGGGTCGATCTCCTGACCGGTCTGGCCCACCTGCACGCGGGAACGGGCGCCGAAGGCTCCGATGGAGACGGCGGTCCGGCAACGGAGGCCACGCTCAATCAGCCTGTGGGGCTGGCCATCGGGCCATTGGGAAGCCTGCTTGTAGCGGAGCGGCGCGGGCATGTCGTACGGCACATCGATTCGAGCGGAACCATCGAGACCATCGCAGGGACCGGTGTTCCCGGTACGGCAGTGGATACCCACGCACCGCGGAGCACCCAGCTGACCGGACCCGCTGGCATTGCGTGGACCGCCACGGGCGACCTCCTCATCGCCGAACAATTCGGCCATCGGATTCTGCTCATTCGCGACTTGTGGACGGATCTGCAGTGAGCCGATCGGCGCAGTCAGACTGACAAACGGTTGAAGATGCACGCCCGATCGGCGACCATACTCATGCACAACAGGAACACCCGTGAATCGAACCCTCTCCATGATGCTCGCCCTTCTCATCGGCTGCACAAAATCATCAGACTCTGGAACCACAGCATCCGACACCGGCTCCGAATCCGCGTGCATGACTGGAACGGGATGCATCCTCGCTGAAGAACTCCCCTACGGCTTGCTCAGTGTGCAGGCGGAGGCATCGGATGACGTATGGATCGTTGGCAGCTCACCCGAACCGGCCGACGGTAGCGGACCGGCAGTGCTTCACTTCAACGGCACAGATTGGGAGCGGCTCAACACCTCCGAGTGGGCGGGTGCCGAGCTGTGGTGGGCATGGATCGCCTCGGACGAGGCTGTATTTGTGGGCAACCAAGGGGTGATCCTCGAGCTCGACCGCGATGACGGTTCGCTCACGGCTGTCGACGGACCCTCACCCGAAACGACATTTTTTGGCGTATGGGGTTCGGACCCGGAGGACCTCTGGGCGGTGGGCCAAACCGAAGGCGGTGATGGCCCACGCGCCATCTGGCGCCGGCTGGACGGGGAGTGGAGCGCATGGCAAGATCCGTCCTTGGGCCTCGGCGACCCGGGCGTGATCTACTTCAAGGTTCACGGCACCGCGCGCGATGACGTTTGGTTTGTGGGAACAGGGGGTCGCGCCCTGCACTGGGATGGCAGCGCCCTGCGGCCCATCGCCACCGACGGCGACACGCCCACCTCCACCGCACCCCTGCTCACCGTGGATGCCGACCCGTCAATGCCGGTGGCCGTCGGCGGGGCCGGAAACGGTCTGTTGCTCGAGTACGATGGGTCTGCGTGGCGTGACAAGAGCCCCGCCTTTCAACCGGGCCTAAACGGAGTCTGCAGCGGTGCTGACCAGCAATGGGCCGTCGGGCAAAACGGGTCGCGATCGAGTCGCAGCGAAGATGGAGCATGGGAATCGGACACCGACCGCATGCAGAGCCCTCCCACCTACGAGGACTGGCATGGATGCGATGTGGCACCGAACGGCGTGCTCTGGACCGTCGGTGGGAGAATCGCCTCTCGTCCGCTAACCTCGGGTGTCATCGGCATTCAGGGGCCTGTGGTTCCGCCCGCTCCCTTCGACTGAACGCATCCTTTCGGTCTTGTCATGGCGTGGGTGCACACAAAGCAGTAGAACATCCATACGATGCGGTTCACCGTCACCATGCTCGGACTCGTTGGCTGCAATGACACCTATGCGCCCCCTCAAGAAGCCGAAGGCATGCCCATGGTCTGCGCAGCGGGGTCCGATCCGAGCATCGAGGTGGGCCACGGCGAGCTGCGGTTTGAAGCGTTCGATAACGGCCCTGAAACCTTGGTGGAGCTGATTCACGGCCCACAAGGTGGCTTTCACTCCACCATCGCCGTTCGGGCCGACCAACTCAACATCGACACCGCATACGTCATCGAACTGGTGGGAACCATCGATGGCATGCCGCTGGGTGGCGGCACTCCCATTTCGGGGTTTCGCTGCAACTACCGAGCCGAAGCACAGGACTTCACGGGGGGCCTCTTGATCTGGGACGCAGTACCCGAAGACCTCCACATGAAAACCGCGACGGTCGATGCCTATGTCATCGATCCGTCCATCAAGACCAGCGATGGTCAATCCACAATCATTGCGCATGACACCGCCGCATTCACGATATGGGATCCGGCACTGGAGAACGAATGAAACACCTGATCTGGATAGTGGCCCTCGCGGCCTGCGATGGAAAGACCGAAGATACGGGCGAAACTGCGAGCGCTGAGCCGGTTGATTGTTCGACGCGAACCTACGATCTCCCCACCACTCGGGGTGAAGTGAGCGGCGTGTGGGATGCACCCCGAGGTCGGATGGTCGTGTTCGGTGGTGACGAAGGCATGCCCGAAAACTGCATTCCCAAGCCGGAGTTTTTGAGCGAGACGTGGGCCTTTCACACCGACTGCGACAACTTCGAAGAGCTCGCTGTTGGCGGTGCCGCTCCACCCGCGCGTACCCGGCACGCCACGGCACTCGATGCCGAGCGGGGCCAAATGCTTGTGCATGGCGGCCGGTGGCGGGCAGCTGATAGCGGCAACTACACCCTTCACGAGGACCTTTGGGCCTTCGATTTGGCGAACAATGAATGGACGGAACTTCCGTCTGAAGATGGCCCGCGGGCTCGGGTGGCCCACTCGATGGTGGTGTCCGGCGATCAACTCATCGTCTACGGAGGCAACTCCACCAGCGCCGCCACGAGCTACGTGCCCATGGCCGATGTCTGGGCCTACGATCTAAACGACAACGTCTGGTCCCGCCTCGACGACGATGCGCCCGCGGGGAACCGACACTTTCAAGCCACCGCCATCTCCGACGATGGCGCGAAGATGTTTGTCTACGGCGGCGGCGACGAGCGCGCGTACTACGGACCGTTCTTCGGAGACCTGTGGGCGTACCGCGTTGAGTCGGGAACGTGGAGCCAGCTGCACGACGGCACCGGCGATGCACCGCAGGCTCGGATCATGCCGAGCCTCATCTACGACGGGGCAGACAATCGCCTGATTCTGTGGTCGGGTCACGACGATTCGAGTCTCGGAAACACCAACCAAGTGTGGAGCTTCGACCTGTCGACCTATACATGGTCCATGCTCAACGGTGGCGATGACTACGCCAACCCGCCGTATGGCTACTGCGACTTCCCGCCTGACTTTGTCGAGGTCGATCCCAACAGCCCCGAGCGTCGGTACTTTGGCGCATCGGTCTTGGCCGAAGACGAGATCCTGATCTTCGGAGGCAAGACCGACTGCGGTCAGATCAACGATGTATGGGGGTGGTCGCTCACCGACGACGCATGGGCTGAACGGAGCGGCGCCACCTACGGAGAGGTGTGCGGCCGCAACTCAGCGGGCGAATGCGAGTCGCTCTGCTTTTAGGGCGATCGACTCACTCAAGGCTGAAGGTGTTGGATGCCTCGCCATTGTGATGGTCGCTGAATGAGGCGATCGCCACGTAGTTCCCGGCCCCATACTCCGTCTCGAGCGGAACCGATCCGGTCAGCACGCCACCCGGCTCGAGCACATTGATCTCAATGGCCTCGGTGCACCCCAAAAACTCGGTCGACATCAACTCACCGTGCGGGCCAGCCCCGTGGATCTCAACGGCGTCGGATACGCAGCCATTGTTTCGCTGCACGGTGCAGGCGAAGGTCCCCGCATTTCGAATGGTCACCTCAAACTGAACGGTGTCTTCTGTGGCGCACGGCTCACACGGCCCGTAGGTTCCCATCGCATTCACTGAGTAGCGCAACGATCCCTCCGAACACAGCTCAGACGGATCCGGCAGTGGATCGCCATCCGCGTCGGCATCGGCATCGGCGTC
>DEBL01000354.1 GCA_002348535.1 Deltaproteobacteria bacterium UBA2957
GGCTCCCACGGCTCCCACGGCTCCCACGGCTCCCACGGCTCCCATGGACAATGGTGAAACAGCTCATCCTCACGGTCACCCGTGACTGCAACCTCCGGTGCAGCTATTGCCCAACTGCGAAGGACGGCTGGCCCAGTCTCAGTCCGGAAGAAGCACGGAAAGCGGTCCGATTGTTTTCTGATGGGTTCGGCGGAGGGAACATAAAGTTGTTCGGAGGCGAGCCCTTGCTCGTCCCCGACGTCGTGCGTGCGGCCATGGAAGAGGCACGGATGGACCCCAAGATTACTTGGGTTTATCTGTCCACCAATGGCCTCGGCCTGACGCGCGAGTGGTTCGCCTACCTGCGCGCCTACCCGAAAGCGATCCTCACGGTGTCCATGGATGGTTCTGCAGATGACCATCGCAGACAGCGCCGTCCCGTCCGCACCGCAGTCACCGACTCCTATGACCATCTGCTCGCCATCCGAGATGAACTCCATCGAACTCCACGGGTCGTCATCACCCAAACCATTGCGCCCGCGACCGCATCGAGAGCGGCTGCGAACCTTGAACATCTGATGGGCCTCGGGTTTTGGCGGTTCAACTTCCTTCCGGGCTACTACGTCCGCTGGAGGACAGAACAGGTTCGACAACTTGAACAAGCCTTCGGTTCGATGGCTTCGCTGATCACCGGACGATGGCAGCGGAAGGAGCGCACCTATGTGAGAAACCTCTTCACCTACGCCCCGACTCCCTTCTTCAACACGGGCCTCGTGGTTGATTCCGATGGGACGATTCATCCATCAAACATCGGGCTTTCAGGTGCGCTCGACCACACCCGGGACCTTACTTTGGTGGGCACACTAAACAATCCACCAAACCAACAGCAACTGATTGAGAGTGCTGCGCGAGTAAACGATGTGCTAGAGGCCAGCTTAGACCCTCGCGTCCTTGCCTCCACTCGAGCTGTAGACGCTTTGCTGACCAATTTTTGCCGCGGCCTGTATCCTCATTGGGCGCGTTATCGTCGCGAACGGGGTGCAGCATGAGTCACGCAACCCAAGTGTCTGAACTTGGCTTGGTCGAGACCGCAACCCCTTGGATTGGTCCAAACGGGGCAGTCATGGAGCGACTCGAGCTTCATTTGACCTACATATGCCCTGAGCGGTGCGTGTTCTGCTCCGAAGAACATCGCATGAATACATTTCGGCCATTTCCGGTAACGTGGGGCCGGATTGCAACCATTCTTCGAACCCATGCCGCGCGCGGTGTGACCGCGGTTCATCTGACCGGAGGCGAACCCACCATCCACCCTCGATTTATCGATGTACTCAAGCTTGCGAAGAAACTCGGCATGCGGACGAGCGTTGGAACAATCGGAACCCAACTGCAACATCCCAACTTTGCCGACAAAGCGCTCCCCTACCTCGATGAGGCGCTCTTTTCGATTCACGGCCCGACAGCGGAGGTGCACGACCGCATGGCGGGTCGAGATGGCAGCTTTGAACAGGTCACCAAAGCAATGAAATATGCCGTTAACCACCGACCAAACTTTGGCGGTTTCGTAAACACCGTTGTCACTCGGCACAACATACGAGACTTGCCCGAAACCGTCGCATTGGCATCGGACCTTGGGGCGAAGCTGATCGTGATTTCGAACACCACTCCGGAAGGTCACGGTGAAGACCGATACGCCGATCTTGCCGTGCCCCTCAACATCCTTGCAGAGGTGCTTCCCACGGTTCCCGAACGCGCACCCAACAGTGTCGTTCGATTCTTCGGTGTGCCGATGTGCCTTCTTGGCGACTACGGGGCACACTCCAATGACCTGCACTGGGACCCGCGAGTGACCGTAGAATGGCAGCGGGACCCGGGTGTAGTCGCCTTCACTGGCATTTATTCTTGGGCACCGGACCGACGGCGCGTGCATGTTGATGCTTGCAACGGATGCTCCCGGAAACGGGTATGCTCTGGAGTGTTCGACAAATACGCCGAAACTTGGGACACCGACGCCCTTAAGCCTGCGGTAGAATGAAAACATCCGTGAACCCAGCACCTGCCAATCAGCCGTTCAACCCCGAGCGCGACCAACGACGCAATGTCGAGATCAATATTGGAAAGGCATGCAACAACCGGTGTGTGTTCTGCATAGACGGCCTGCCCAAAAAAGAAGACCGCAGCTACATGCCTTTTCCGGCGATGAAGGCGGAACTGCAGCGGTATTACCTCGATGGCCATCGTTCCGTTGGCTTCCTCGGCGGAGAGCCGACCACGTATCCAAAGATTTGCGACTCCGTCGCGTACGCGCGTGACCTCGGGTACACCCGAATCGCCATCGCCACGAACGCGACCAAACTGCGGCTGACGCACTTTACCGACCGCATCATTGACGCGGGCCTGACCCGCGTGACCATCAGCATGCATGGACACACGGCAGACCTCGAGGATCGATTGACTCGAGTACCCGGCAACTTTCTCAAAAAAGTAGCCGCAATCAACTATCTGCAGGAAAAAAGAAAGCTTGGTTTCCTGCCTGATGGCCTCAGTGTAAACATCGTTCTCAACGGGTGGAACTACAAACATCTCCCAAAAATGATGCAGTTTTTCTATCAGACGATGGGCCTCGATGACCTTCGGGTCAACTTCATACGACCCGAAGGCTACGCGGAAGGCGACGCAGACCTCACACCTCGACACAAGGACGTGATGCCAGTTCTGTTGAAGGCCATCATTTTAAACGAGCAGTACTTTAAAAAGGTGTTCACCTTTGGTGGCATACCGTTCTGCGCCATGCCGCCCGCCTTGCGGAACAATGAAGATATCCTGCGTCGGTACATGGGTGAGTATCGCGATTTGAGTACTTCCTGTTCGATTCGGTCCGAAGGCGGCGACATGATCCCACCCGGGCAGCGTCCCGACGCCAACAGCTGGGTCAAAGGGCACAAGAGCAAAACCGTCTTGTTCGACCAGGCCAACTCCCGGGCTCGTTTCAACTGGCAGGACCGTAAGAAACACGACCTAAAGGGCCAACTCGAGGCTTGTCGATCCTGTGATTTCGAGCCCATCTGCGAGGGAGTCTGGAAGGGCTACCTTGAGATTTACGGAACGGAAGACATCCACCCCATTCACCGGAAATAAGATGGTCTCGGGGGACGAAACGGCCGAAGCCAGCCCCTCCTGTGACTCGGCTTCAACCGAACCACGCCACTCTGATGACCTTTTACGGCGGCGCGTGTTCTCGAACCTCAAAGAGGCCCGAGATACCGACGCGGAAAACGGAACCACGACCAGTAGCGACGCCATCGGCTACGCAGTCGAAAAGCTTGGGCCAACACAGCGTTGGCTCGGCTCGTTTAAGCGCTACATCAGCACGGAGGTCCCACGCCTCATCATTCAACCACGAAGAATGGACGGGATCGATGCTGACCTATGCATGGGAGAGGCGATGCTGCAGCGCAGCGTCGAACTGCTGCTAAGCTCGGATCGAGACCGAATCGATCTTGTAATGCATGGCGTCAATTGCGACTCTGATTGGTCCGTGATCGAGCGTGGCTGCGATCTGGTCGCCTCGACGACAACTTCTCACTCGCCCACCCTTGTGCCGGTTCTCTGCCTTGCACCGCGCCACTTAGAAGAACCTCACTGGCCATGGCTTCGTGACCATCAAGCTGCAGTTGAAGTGCTGTTCGAACCGGGTCGCAAAGAAGGCCTAACCACAGACCTGCGCAGCCTTGCGCAGAAATTAGTCGAATGCGGAATTCGTCATACGGTGCGAGTTCAACTGAAGCCCACGAGCATCGAGGCACTCTGCTCGGATGCGTCCACGCTGATGGAGGTGGGATTCCGGGACTTCAGTATAGAGTTCGCACAAGACCAAGAATGGACCACAACGCAGAAAAAACAACTCGCAACCCAGTTGCACGCGTTTGGAACTATGTTCTGCGAAGCATGGGCCAAAGGTTCCGCCTCACACCTCCTCCAGCCATGCTGTGAACGCACACCTGTCCGAATGGACAATGAGATCACAATCACTGCAAGTGGGCGCATCTACGCGAGCAACATCCTCATCCACCGAAGCCGCTATTTGACGAAGTTCGCGATTGGGCACATCGATGAGGGGTTTTGCTTCGATAGGTATTGGATGGATCTTCCCTCGAACGAGTACCTGATCGACTGGGCCTACCCCCCCAAGTTGACGGTAGGGAATCAAAAGGTGGGCCGAATTTTCGTTTCATTCCACAAGTGGATGAGCGCAAACTACGGTGCATGGACTCGAGCCACGGCATAAGACATCGACATGGCGAAACCTGCACTCCCATGGCTGACGAAGCTCTGCAAACTGTATGAGAAGCACGACCGCAGCGTGTACGAAACAACGGTCACCCCGCACGCCGACGGCATCTTGATTGGCTTCGAACTGGACCGGGGCCACGCACAGTTACTTGTCCACCGAAAAGGGTCTTCCGCGAGATACGCAGAAACCGCTTCCTTCTGTGTATCAATCTTCAACGCCCAGTCACTGCCGGGCAACGGGGAGCTGGTGATCCGTCAGTTCATCAACGTGTTGAACCGGGCAGACAAAGGCGACATTGTGCTGCAACGCAGCCGCTAAATCCGTCGGGCAGCGGCCCTCATTACACCACGCACCTGTGCCATCGCGATGGTCAGTTGCTTGGTTTGCTCTCGGGACTGTGGAGGCTGAGACTCCAACACAAGACGGAGTTCCTCATCTGCCTCAAGCCCCGGCGCGACGCGGAACTTCATCGCAACCCGGTCAGGTGTGATGATGTGGACACGGCCCTCATGGTCCACACCGCCAAACCGATGGTGGCCAGAAAGGGACCGCCCCGGCTCCAATTCACTGGTCAGAAAGTCCACGCCATCCGGGGTCAAGTTCAACTGTTGGCGCCGAGCAATCTCGTATTCTAAGTGCCGATCCGGGACCAACCACAAGAGAGTCAACATCCGCTCGCGCCGGCTCTCCGGAACCAACTGAATACTGCATTCCGTTACTTCCAACTTGTTGTCTTCATACCAAGCACTAAGCGGAACACCCATTAATTCGGTTGCATCCACACCGAACACTCGCCGAAATGCAGTCCGGTCTACATGGTTGTTGTCTCTGAGGCGATGAACAAGGTAGGTCCGAACCTCGTCATCGAGCGTAAGTCTATGTCCCAAGTAGTAGAACGGCGCGTCGCTCTCACCGTCTTCGGGACCCCGCCCTTGATAGGCTGCGTAGCCAAAAATTTGTGACCGGGCGCTCGGACCGAACCCGAGCAAGTGCATGGGTCGACCCGCATCACTGGTCAACTGCGTGTAGCTATAGCGCCGTTTAGGCGGCAGACTAAACCCCTCAGGTGTGTGAATTCTTTTGAGAGTGTAGATGTGTCCACCCTCAATGTTCACCCGGTAGCCGAGCCGACGTCCCACTTCGGCCAACGCTGGAATCGCAACTTCCTGAAATGGCTTTAAGTGCGCCCAAAAGGCATTCAGATCTCCCTTAAAATGAAGGTCGACATACTCCGGAGTCGGTGCAATTTGAAAGACGTCAACATTTAGGGGCTTGTGCTCACTGAGAACCCACTCGATGTCCTCAACGATGCCCTCTGCCGTTGTTCCCGCAAGACCGAGCAGAAAGTCACACGCAACATCGTGCAATCCACGGCTGTACAGTTCATTGAATCGCCGCGTGATGGTGTCCCGGTTCTGCGGCCCCCGATTGTGAGCCTTGTTGACTGCCGGATCGAGGGTCTGAATGCCGAATGAAAAGTGCGTAAAGCCATGCTTCGCCAACACATCCACTCGACCGCCACTCATCACCAGCGGATCAAACTCGAAGGCACGGTGTGCATCATCAGGGATGTTCAAATGAGTCTTGAGGGCCTGAAACAACCGCTCAAGCATGGCCGCTGGTAGCGTAGAAGGGGTGCCCCCACCAATGTATACACTCCCCCACTCCAGCTCATTGACGACGGGGCCGAGGGTCTCCATCGACCGAATGATGCGGTGAAGCCACGCTTCGAGAAGCCGAGGATTGGACGGTCGCAGTCGCTCGTAATTGCAGAAGTTACAAATCGATTTGCAAAACGGAACATGGATGTAGATGTTGTTCGCAGTCTCCACTGAGGTGACCGGATTGGCCATGGCTTCCGCCCAAACTTCACGCACCTGCTCTTCGGTAACGGTGACCTCAGGGCCTCGTAGATAGGCGATACGCGAGGCATCGGGCAACCGAGCCACACTTGCGTAGCATTCCTGCAAGCGCCGCCTCGACTGACCAAACCGAGGACTAAGGGGTCGAGGGGTCCACGTCATCGATCCCTCACTGCAACTGTTGCACAGGCAACCCCGGGCACAACGTGGGTACGCTCGGGCAGTGAAACCACAAAACCCGAAGCCCTTGAGCGCAGGGTCTCGAGAACCTCACCCCGCACCGTTCGCACTTCCGCAATCGGTGTCCCACGCTCAAGCAGGTTCCCTGGTTGGACCGCCGGTACGAGCACTCCAGTGTGATTGGTACGAGGGCCGCCCTCTCTCCGCCACGGGCCGCCCTCCATGTAAAACTCATCCTGACGAGCAGGCATGTTCACCAATCCAAGCTCCGTCAGCATCCCGAGGGCGGCACCCGTCGCAATGGCTGCGTCGGCCGGATCCAGTCTGTGCCGTGGACCCACCTCGAGGGTCACCGCGGGAATCCCAGCAAGATTCACCATCGCACCCGGCAAACTACGGTCGAGGTGATAGCGAAGGTAGCGATCTTTCGGGTACTCACGAAGGACGGTCAACCCCGTCGAGTCCGCAAGGCGCGTGCACTGAGCCATGATTCGCCGACGGTCACGCACGCGAACCACGCGGTCCACAATGGCGTAGGGAATCGCACCCGCGGCATCCGTGTGAAGATCCAGTAGTGCATCCGGCTCTCGTGCCTGAATATCCGTCCACACTGCGTGCGCGTGTCTCTCCGATGCCGGTCCGCGTGGCTTCCCGGGAAACATACGGTTTAGGTCTTGCCCATCCCCCGGAACCGTCCGAGAATCGGCGGTCAGCCCAGCCGGATTCAGGCTCGGGTACATCACCACCGTTCCGCGCAACAATAGGTCTGGAAGAATACGAACCAAATTGTGTATGACGCCGATTCCAGTGGTCTCATCGCCGTGAATGTTCGCCGTGACGACGACGGTTGGCCCGGCCGTCGGAGCACTGATCGCCAAAACAGGCAGCGGAGCACCACTCGGCATCGATACATAAAGCTCTTCTACAGCAGACACGAACTACCCTTCCAGTATCCACGCCTTCAGATAACGCGATTCGGGAAAATCGATCGCTGCCGGCACATCGTGTGGAGTTGTTCCCTGATGGATTAGACGCATCCGTCGACCCACCTTCAACGAAGCTGTCTTGATGTGTTTTTGGAACTCCTTGGGCGACATTGACCCTTGGTTCGTCGCAACCAACATCCAGCCTCCCGGCTCAAGCACACGCAACGACCCGGCCACCACCCGTGCCAGCCCTTGCTCCACAGACCACACTCCGCTTGGACCGCGAGCAAAGGATGGAGGATCGATGATGATTATGTCGAACCGATCGCCAGCACGCCGGAACCGATCGATCGCCGAAAAAGTGTCCTCGGTCCAAAAGCGAAACTGACCACCGGTGAGTTGGTTGATCGAAAAATTGCGTTGCGCCCTCGCAATGGCATTACCCGACAAATCCACCGTATCAACCGACTTTGCCCCACCCGCAGCGGCCGCCACAGAAAATGCACCTGTGTAGGCAAAGGTGTTCAATACCCGACAGTTGCCCCAGTAGGGTGCCAGCCATTTTCTCAACTCGCGCATGTCTGGATACAGCCCAGCATCAAGACCCAGCCACGGACTGACCGCATATTGGAGCCCATTCTCTCGGACGATGACTTCGGTCCGGTCGTCGGGTCCGAGCAGGCAGGTCCCAGTGCCTGCCTCACCTCTGTCATCGTCGTGTTCTGGGCGGTCGACCAACCACACGGTATCAATGTCGCATGCCTGAAACACTGCCGATGCCACCCATCCGATCAACCCACTCAAGTCCGGGTGATCGATGGCGATTGTGGCATGTCGGCCCCAAACATCCACCCGAATGCCGGGCAGCCGATCATTCTCTCCGTGCACCAACCGCCATGCCGTCGTATCCGTTGGCATCTTGCGCGCAGCACCGGACTTTCTCACCCGTTCGGCGACCAGCGTCTCATCGATGGGTCCAGTGTCATCCCGAAAGCGTCGGACAGCGACTTTGCCCCCGGTCGCGACCCCGGTACCAAAGCATCGGCCATCGCGGCTGAATATCTGAACGGTCTGGCCCGGCCCAGAGTTGCCCTGCCGCGACACGACCTCGTTGGCATACACCCAGTCGAACCCTTTCGCGAGCCATTCGGAAGAGTATCCGTTGACCATCACAGCATCCGTCGCGCCCTTGGGGAACTGCGGTGGACTACTTTGATTCTTATTGGTCTTGGATGATCGTCGGCCACTGCCGCGGTAGGGTCGAGCCATGAGTTCCTCGAATACTGTGCCGGGCCCGTCGGGCCTACAGACTGACTTCTTTCAACTGGTTCAGACTGCTCTGTACCATGCTGACGGCATGTGGGGCGACGCCACAGTTGACCTTTATCTACGGAACCTGCCCGACGACCATGGCTACATGGTGGCCGCGGGAATTCAAGAAGCGTTGGACGCAATCGTAAATGTTGGCTTCACCGCAGATGAAATTGATTGGCTCCGCAGTCTGCCTCTCTACGAGAACCTACGAACCACCTTTTTTGAAAGTCTGCGGCACTTCGAATTCAAAGGCGATGTCTGGGCCGTTGCCGATGGGACTCCCGTGTTTCCCCGCGAACCCATCCTCCGACTGACCGCTCCTCTGCCGCAAGTCGGTCTGTTTGAGACCCTGCTCACCCGACGAGTGGCCGCCGCAAGTGCAATCGCCACCAAGGCGAGACGGATGGCGATTGCTGCCCGCGGGCACGGGATACTGGATTTCGGCACTCGGCGCGTGCCCGGTCAAGAGCTAAGCCTGCTCGCTGCGCGGGCCGCATTCATCGGTGGAACATCCGGCACTACGCACACCCACGCAGCGAGGCATCTCGGCATCCCTGTGGTGGGTGACGTCTCCGGTACGATGTTGGCGGCTTACGATAATGAGTCCCGAGCCTACCAAGCACTCGCATCGTTGTTTCCCCACGCATGCCACTTCAACCTGCCAAACAAGGACCCAGCGGCTGGAGTCGACCAACTCATCGAGGTGAAGTCCTCGGTGCAGACCGTCCGCATCGACCATCCCGATCTCGGTCATGCGAGCCGAACTGTTCGGGCGCAGCTTGATGCAAACCAGATGAGACACGTACGAATTATCGGTGGCGGACCGCTCGATGAAAGCCGAATCGGACAACTGCTTCAGGACGGATGCCCCATCGACCTCTTCGCCGTCGGCGATGCCCTAAGCAGCGGCATTTCAGGCGGTGACTTCGAACTAAGCTACCGTCTTGCTGCGCTGGTTCGGGGTACTGTATCCGAGCCGGTTCGAGGGCACTGGTGTTCATACTGGCCGGGCATCAAGCAGGTCTTTCGATACCCTGATCATGACCTCATCTGCAGCGAGGTCGAGTGCCCACGACAAGTTGAGCAAGGGGGCACGGCGTTGCTTCAACCGATGGTCGTTCAGGGCGTCCGTATGCGTCCGTCACCGCCGCTGAATGACCAACAGGAATACTGCCATCGTGCCGCAGCCGCGCTCCCCGACCCGGTTCTCCGGCTCAATGGACCCGTTGAGTTTACGGTGCATGCCTCTGAAACCCTCCGTGGGATCCGCGGCTAAAATACCTGCTCAAGGTCCTCATCTGTGACTTTGCATGCAGGCAAGGCAGCAAGCTCAGTGAGCCGATTGTTGGTGCTTCGAATGTCGCGGGCAATGCATCGGAGCACCGCAAGTTGGAACCGCATGGCCAACGGTGTCGCCCCGTTCATCAAGTCGATAAAGTCTTTGCGCTCCATGATGGCGCACCGGACGGTCCCTTCGGCAAGGCATGACGCAGCTCGCTCCACGCCATCCAAAACGCCCAACACACCAAAGACTGCGCCGGGCCCGAGTCGGCCGACCGTGACAATTTCGCCGGTTTCTTTCTTCCGTTCCACTCGGACAACGCCTTCCAATACAAAATAGACGCTGCCCTTTTGTTCACCCTGTTGAACCACCACGCTGCCGTCCCACCATGCATCTTCTCGCATGGCCCCAGCGACCACCTCAACCTCAGACTTCGACATGCCCGTGAAGTAATCCAGCGCGTTCACTCGTTCCGCTTCCATATTTAGCCTCCGGACCGCATCGTGGACCAAATGTCGCGCAGCCGCACGACCATGCTCGGTGCCTCCACACCGTCAGCTTCTTCTGCATCCAACAGAAAAAGAGCACCAATCCGCTCGTTCAACACCCGAATTCGGTGCGTCATCATCTGGCGGATGGCGAGAAGCATTACCTTGGCCACTGGATGGCCCTGGTCAATAAAACCCGCAAAGGATTTTGCATCGAGGTGCAGCACCTGGGCGGCTTCAGCCGCACGAGCAGAGGCGCTACGAGGCGCGGGGTCAACGACAGCCATCTCCCCAAGGATATCGCCTGCCTGCACGTATCCAACCACAATCTCAGGGCCGTCAGTAGACTCGCAGGTCAACCGAATGCTCCCAGACAGTACAAACGTCAACTCCGTCGCCATTTCACCTTCAGAAAATAGCACTTCATTCTCGGCAAGATTGCTCACGGATGATGCCTCTGCGAGCTCACCCAGCGCCGCGGGATCCAGCCCCTTAAACAAGGGGGTGCGCTGCAGTAGTTCGATGATGCGATGGGGTGCGTGCTGACGCATGATGCTCTCAATTTCTTGGGGGTCGAACCGCGACAATGGTTGTTCCAGCCACAATCATATCGTCAAACTGAAGATTTGCGGCACCCTCAACCCGACTCAGTTCATTTCCCCTAAGAAGGTGGGTGGGACAGTTTCGGTGAATTCCTGCGATCTCCATGCGGCCCGCTGACACCGAAACAGCTGCTTGGCGCCGCCCCGCCAGAGCACGATCCATTGTGAATCCACCCTCCCGAGCACGAGCCGCACGCGGACCAACACACCATCGAATGTTCTCCTGACCGCGACGGTCAGGCAATGCCAAGCCGGGATGCGCAGGCTCGCGGCCGATTTCAATAGTTTGCCCTTCGGATACCCCGATACGCGCCGATGAATCAAAGGCCAGCGCACCCACATACCCGCCCTCGTTCAGTGCGTGAAACGTATGTCGGCCGACCGCGGAATCGATCTGAGCCCCGTCGTCCAGCTGTTGGCAGTCACCCATTTGCAGTTGTGAGCCCGACAACACTACCCCAACAGATCGCGCTTCGACGCGGACACCTTCGCGGTTCACCTCGATCCGAATGACTGCACGTTCCGAGTGATTGGTCCATCGACCATCCCGGAGCAAATCGTACGTATAGCTGGACACAACATCGCTCATTGGCACCGCAGGCAGAGCCAAACCAGACATCACCAAGTCGACAACTGCCCCGCCCCCAACGTCAAAAATGATGGTGTCCGTACCGCCCAATGAAGGCGCGGGCGCTTGGGAAGCCAAGATTGCGCGAGAAAGGGCTTCTGGTTGTCCAATCACCAAACCGAACCCCGCGTCGGTCCACTCGTACCGGTCACTCGGCGGTATTGAATAGGCGAGCAGCCACAGGTTTGCGGGTGCGATTACTGGAAGGGACTCCACAACCTCGGCGAGTTCATCCGAACCGGGCGCGTACCCCTCGAGCAGAACCACCGGGTCGCTCGGCATTGGTGGCATCGGCATATCGCGCTGAACGCGGACGAGCGACCCGGTGCGGGCCGCCGCTACAACGGAGGGCGGTAGCCATACACGGTCCGCGGGCACAAGTCGGTAAACCGGGACTTCACCGGCGATTCCCTTCAGGCGAAAGCGACCCACGTTCTCCCAAGCCAGCTCGGTCTGATTCATGCACATTCTTGTGGTGGACGAGACCCAGACCTCTCCCGATGGCGTTTTCGAGAGGATGCGCGCAGCGAGGTTGGCAGCCTCTCCAAATGCATCCCCGTCGATGGCCTCAACATCACCGGTCGCCATTGCTGCACGAATACTCAGCCCGGGCTCGGACCCGATTGCATTCACAAGTTCCAAACATGCCACTGCTGCATCGCTTGCAGACTCGAATAGCGCCATGTAGGAATCACCAAGATTTTTGACGATCCGTCCACCCCTCGCTTCAACTGACGGCGCAACCATCCTCTCATGCTTCGCGATGAGGTCTCTCAATCCTTCTCGGTCGGCACGGCCGACGGAGTCGGTGTAGTTTGAAAGGTCGGTAAACACGACCGTCAGCGTCCGCGTGGCCAAAGCTACTCCTGCAGAGAGCCAACCATACCGCGGAACCGACCCAGCCGTCGACCCAAGCCGAGTCGAATCGCCAACGAAGCTGCTTTCATGCCAAAATGGCAATATGCCCTGAAAAAACCCGCACTCCATGACATTTTGTCACAAAAAATCGCACGACGTTGCCCCTATGTGCCGCATCCACTATTGGCACAGGTCTTGCTTTCAGATTTTGTGAGGTGACGATCCGGATGTTCGGCATGAAGAACAAAGTGATGATCGGAATGTTTGTGACCAGCACCGTCATGGCGTTGGTTGGCGTGGCTGCCGTCAACGTGGTGCCGCCCTTGGTGTGGCCAATCGATGAAGACGTAGAGGTTCTCGATCCGTTCGGCTCGGAGTCTTTTGACGTCGACCTTGAAGATCCCGCAAGCAGTGCGGCGTCCGCGGCCCCCGCCCGGTCCTCCAGAAAGCCTTCGAAACGAGGTTTGATCGATCCCATTGTCCGTCGCAACATGTTCGACAGTTCAAAGGTCGGCATCGAAGCCACTGCAGACGACGACGGTGAGGCGGGCAACAAAACCTCCCTCCCGTTGGTCCTGTTGGCAACCATCGTCGCGGACCCGGAGGCATACAGCTCTTGCCTCATAGCGGAAGACAAGGGCGAGGAAGGAGCGCTCGGGTACGGCATCGGAGACCGTGTGCTCGATGAAGCGACCATCTTCCGGATTGAACAAAAGAGGGTCATTTTAAAACGGACCGATGGCACGCTTGAATACCTCGAGATGGACGGAGCGAAAGCCCCTGCACCTCGAAGTGAGCGTGGAGCCAAAGCCGCAAAAGCTGGCAAGTGGGATGGCGTCAAGAAGGACGGGGAAACCAAGTTCACCATCGACCAAGAAACGTTCGACAAAATCCTTGAGAATCCCGACAAACTCGCCGGACAAATTCGCGCCGTCCCCCACACGGATGAGTCCGGCAAGGTCGACGGTTACCGATTGTCGGGCATTCGCCGCAGTTCATTGTTCCGGAAACTCGGCATCAAAAACGGCGATGTAGTTCACTCCGTCAACGGGAACGAGTTGACCAGTATGAGTTCTGCATTGTCAGCCTTCGAATCCCTTCAAAGCGAGCGAAACTTCAACTTTGAAGTGACCTCGAGAAAGAAAAAGAAAACGTACGAATACGAGGTGCGTTGATGCGCAACATGGACACCTACATGCATACTATTGAAACCTCCGTTCGACGAGCTGCTCTTGTGTTGGCATTGGGCCTCTTTCACGCCCCGGCAGGCCTCGCCGCCCCCGACGGTGCGGCGCTTAAACCCAGCTTGAAGCCGACACCGGGATTGCCCGGAGTAAGCAAACCGTCGATACCCGGAGCCGCGCTTCCCTCTGCTAAACCGCCGGTCGACGACAAAAAGGCGAGCACTGAGGATGACGGGGAGGATTCCGGAGAGGAGACGGCGACCGAAGAGGAAGCGTCGACAACTGCGTTCTCGCCCCCTCGACAAAAGCCGCCAATCCTCGACCCGAATGCGAAGATCATGCTCGACTTCGTCAACAAGCCGATCATGGACCTCATCAAGTACATGGCGGAGATCACAGGCCGGAACTTCATCCTGACCGATGACATTAAAGGCGAGGTAACGATCATCAGCCACAAGCCGGTAACGGTTCCCGCTGCCTATGAAGCATTTCTCTCATCGCTCGAACAGACCGGCTACACCACGGTCACTGTGGGCAACATCACCAAGGTGGTTTCCTCCAACATCGCGGGCAAAACACCCATCCGCGTGCACCAGAATGGTAACATTCCGTTCACCGACAACTTCGTCACCCAAGTGATTGAACTGGAGAACGTCACTGTGAGTGACATCTCGAGTGTTGTGAAGGAACTCATGAGCAAGGATGCCTCTGTCATCTCCTACGCTCCAGCAAACACGCTCATTCTTACCGATGCCGCCACCAACATTCGGAAGATTTACCGAATCATCAACCAACTCGACATCGCTGCCCCGAAGGCGAAGCTCAATGTGGTGCCCCTCAGTCATGCGCAGGCTGCCGACGTCCAGAAAATCATCCAAGACCTGTACGGTACAGCATCCAGTGGCTCCTCCAAGAGTTCAAGTTCGGCAGATGACCGTCGCTCTCGGCGTCGCAATCGACTCCGCGACCGAGTGAACCGCGGGAACAAAGGGGGCAGCGCCACCAATGTGGGCGCAGAAGGCAAGTACATTGAAAAGATCATTGCCGACGAGCGAACCAACTCGCTGATTGTCATGGCAAACGATGAAGCCATGGCGGCAGTACTCAGCCTGATCGGAGAACTTGACGTGGATGTTGACCCATCCTCACGGGCCCAAATCCACGTTGTGTATCTGGAGCACGCCAAATCCGAAGAAGTTGCGTCCGTGCTTTCAAACCTCTCTCAGGCCGGCGGCAACAAAGACTCGAGAATGTCTTCCGCACGCCGCCGCGCCGCCGCGCAACGCGCAAAGTCTTCCACGGCCCGCGGCACGGGAAACAAGGCCGCTACCGGCACTCCATCGGGTGAGGCGGCAGGAGGAGCAACGGCAGCATTTGAAGATGGCGTCCGAATCACAAGTGACGAGAACACCAACTCGCTGGTGATCATCGCGACTCAGGACCAATTTGCGATCCTCAAGTCGGTGATCGAAAAACTCGACATCCGCCGAATGCAGGTGTTCGTAGAAGCAGTAATTCTCGAGATCGGCAGCGATGACGAACTGAACGTGGGCCTCGGTTTTCACATGGGCAACATCGACAACAACGGGTCCTTGTCAATCGGAAGCGGTCAGTTCAATGGGTCTTCCATGGGATTGTCACAGGACATCCTGAGCGGCATGGCCGTCGGCATCTACGGCAAGCCCATCAACGTCGATGTAGCGAGTCCGATTGACGGCAGCACCGTATCGATGTCTGTACCGGCCTTTGGGGTAGCATTGAACGCAATGCAGGGCGATAGCTCGGTCAACATTCTGTCGACCCCCAACATCCTGACAATGGACAACGAGGAAGCGAAAATCGTTGTCGGTAAGAATGTTCCATTCAAGGCCGGATCCAGCATGTCCGGCACGGGAACGACCATCCAAAACATCACACGCGAAGATGTGGGTCTGACGCTGAAAGTCACGCCCCAAATCAACGAGTCGCGGTTTGTCACCCTCGAGGTCTTCCAAGAAGTGCAAGAACTTCAAGAGTCCGCCGATTCAGACCTCGGTCCCACAACCTCCAAGCGGTCCGCTGAAACTACTGTTGTGGTCCGGGACAATCAAACCGTCGTCATTGGGGGTTTGATCGGTTCGACCGAGACGGAATCAGAGACGAAAATTCCAATACTCGGTGATTTACCGCTGATTGGGATGTTCTTCCGTGGGCGCCGCGCGGTGGCATCCAAAACAAACATGATGATCTTCCTGACTCCTCACATCATTGAGGAACCGGAGGATCTCGAAGAAGTCTACCGTGTCAAGTGGGCACAGCGGCAGGAGTACATCAAGCGCTTCTACGGCAAGAGTCGCGAGAAAGCCGATGCTGCCCTTGGTCAGCTTCTCCAGTACAGCATGAACCAGATCGACACTCCCAGCGTGTACCGAACCAAGGTTTCATCGACCACGGAAGCCGGAGGGTTCACGACCATCGGCGCTGAAGCGCACAACACGAACCCCATTGACCCAGCGGTGATTGTACCCGGTGACGAGGCAGCCCCGCTGCCGCCATCAGAAGCCCTCGGGGGCGAGGATACTGAGGAGATCGAATAGGACATGGCCATTCGACGGGAATCGCTCGATGAACTCCTTGCCCGAAAGGGTGCGGACCGATCCAAGCTGGCTGAAGCGCGCCTTCAAGCGGAGCGGGCAGGGATCAGCCTGTTGGGTGGGATTGCACGGACCAATGCCGTCCAAGACGAGCTCCTCGCCTCAACCCTTGGCGAGATGACCGGACTGGAGATCCTTCGTGACGTCAATGTCGAACAGATCGACGTTGAGTTGGTTCGGCAGGTTCCGCTTGGGTTGTCGAGAGAGCAGGGAATTCTTCCCCTCTGGGACAAAAACGGTACCGTTGAGGTAGCCCTCGGATCACCCGCTTCGATTCCGTCAGTTGACGACTTTCGTGTGCTGTTTGGACGGCCTGTGCGCCCATACATCATGGCACCGGGGCAACTGCGAGAACTGACCAACGCAGCGTATGATGCAGCCAGCCGGACTGCGAGTGCCGTCATCGATGAGATTGAAGAAGAAGAAGGATTTGTAGCCGACGACCTTCAACTCGGCGAAGACCTGCTTGACGACCCGAATCAGGCTCCAATCATCCGATTTGTCAACTCGCT
>DEBL01000123.1 GCA_002348535.1 Deltaproteobacteria bacterium UBA2957
CGGCGCTGGCGTCGTCACCGAAATCGTCGAGTAAACCCTTTCATTCCTTGCCGTGTGGCTCACGCCGCACGGTGCACTTTAACGAGGAGCCACCATGGCCAGTGCACCCAACATTCGCATTCGCCTCAAGGCCTTTGATCACAAGCTGCTCGACCGCTCTGCCAAAGAGATTGTCGAGACGGCCAAGCGGACCGGTGTGGACGTACGGGGACCATTCCCCTTGCCAACCACCATCAGCCGCTGGACCGTTCTGCGCGGACCTCACGTCGACAAAAAGTCGCGTGAGCAGTTCGAGCGTCGCACTCACCACCGTCTTCTCGACATCTTGGAGCCCAGCCAAGAGACCGTTGATGCTTTGCTGAAGCTCGACCTCTCTGCCGGTGTCCACGTCGAGATCAAGATGGCGTAGGAGGATCAGATGCCCAAGGTAGATATTTTCAACACAGACAAGAAGAAGGTAGGCGAGATCGATCTCGCAGACGCCGTCTTCGGTACCGAAGTGAAAGAGCATCTCTTCTACGCTGCAGTCCGCTACCAAATGGCGGCGCGTCGTGCCGGTACGCACCAGACCAAGGGTCGGACGCAGGTGTCCGGTGGCGGCAAGAAGCCATACCGTCAAAAGGGTACCGGTCGGGCTCGTCAGGGTACACGTCGCGCGGTTCAGTTCCGCGGCGGTGGCGTAGTCCACGGACCCCACAACCGGTCTCACGCTCACGATCTTCCAAAGAAGGTCCGCCGCGCTGCGCTCAAGAGTGCGCTCAGCCGCCGGACGGAAGAGAATGCGCTGACGGTGTTCGAGGCCTTTGAGCTCTCTGAGATCAAGACCCGCTCGTTCGTCGATGTAATGAAGAAATTTGAATTCGAGGATCTGCTGCTCGTTCTTTCCGAGAAAGACGAAACAGTGATCAAGTCGGCCCGGAACATCTCCGGCGTAAAGGTTCTCCCCGTCGAGGGCCTGAACGTGTACGACGTGCTCGACCACAAGAACTTGGCGATGACCTCCGCAGCCGTGGAAGCCGTTGTTGCCCGGTTGGAGGCGTAAGTCATGGCTGAACTTCATGACGTGCTCATCCGCCCCATCATGACGGAGAAGACGACCGGCCTCGAAGAAGCCGGCAATGTCTACGCCTTCGAAGTGGGTGTCGGTGCCAACAAGCACGAGATCAAGACAGCAATCGAATCGGTGTTCGGCGTCAGCGTCGAAGATGTTCGCACTGCGGTGGTCCGCGGTAAGAACAAGCGATTCGGTCGATACTACGGGAAGCGATCAAACTGGAAGAAGGCCTACGTCAAGCTTTCAGAAGGCGACTCCCTCAACTTTTACGAATCGCAGTAGCGGGGAGCTGAACAATGGGAACCAAGAAGTTCAATCCCACAACACCGTCTCGGCGCTTTATGTCGAACAGCGACTTTGCCGAAGTCACTACAGACAAGCCCGAGAAGTCTTTGTTGAAGGCGACCAAGCGCACCGGCGGCCGCAACAACCGTGGCCGGATCACCTCCCGTCACCGGGGTGGTGGTCACAAGCGTCGGTATCGCGTCATCGACTTCAAGCGCGACAAGGTCGGCGTTCCTGGCAAGGTAGCCAGCGTCGAGTACGATCCGAACCGCAGTGCTCGGATTGCCTTGATTCACTATGCCGATGGCGAGAAGCGATACATTCTCTGGCCTCTGGGTCTTGAGGTTGGTGCCACCGTTGTCGCTGGTGAGGGCGCAGAGATTCAGCCTGGTAATGCGTTGAAGTTGACCGATGTCCCACTTGGTACATGGGTCCACAACATCGAAATGCAGATCGGTCGGGGCGGCCAGTTGTGCCGGTCCGCAGGCTCATACGCTCAGGTGATGGCGAAAGAGGGTGAGCTCTGCTTGCTGCGCCTTCCATCCGGCGAACTGCGTCAGGTGCACAAGAACTGCGTTGCCACCATCGGACAGGTCGGAAACCAAGAGCACGAGAACCAAACGATCGGTAAGGCCGGTCGGTCTCGCTGGCTTGGACGTCGTCCAAAGGTTCGCGGTACTGCGATGAACCCCATCGATCACCCACACGGTGGTGGTGAAGGTCGCGCCAAGGGACGTCATCCAGTGACGCCATGGGGCAAGCCCACCAAGGGCTACAAAACCCGCGCCAAGAAGAAGCCATCCAACAAGTTCATCGTCAAGCGTCGGCGGTAGGAGTAAACAATGGCACGTTCAATCAAGAAAGGGCCCTTCGTGGACCAACACGTACTCGCCAAGGCCGAAGCGGCTCGCGAGTCGGGTGGTTCCGCCGTCATCAAGACATGGAGCCGTCGCTCCGTCATTATCCCAGACTTTATCGGTCTCACTTTCGCCGTTCACAACGGTCGTAAGTTCGTACCGGTGTATGTCACGGAGAACATGATTGGTCACAAGTTCGGCGAGTTCGCTGCTACCCGGCATTTCCGGGGTCATGCGGCGGATAAGAAGAGCAAGGTTCGCTAGGGAGAAATGAAAATGGAAGCCCAAGCTAAACTTCGTACAGTTCGAGTGTCCGCCCGCAAGGCTCGCCTTGTGGCTGACCTCATCCGTGGACGGGAAGTCGGGGAAGCACTCGAAATCCTCCAGTTCACCCGGAAAAAGACGGCCCCGTTGTTGAAGGGTTTGGTCGAGTCCGCAGTCGCGAACGCCGAGTTTAAGGCGAACCGCGATGGAGACAAGATCGACATCGACAACCTGGTCATCAAGAAAGTGTTCGTTGATGAAGGCCCTACCCTTCGTCGTTTCCGTCCCCGTGCCCGAGGCATGGCGACAAAGATTCTCAAGCGCACTAGCCACATCACTGTGGTTGTGGGCGAGGCCTAAGGAGAAGCCATGGGTCAAAAAGTAAATCCAGTTGGATTCCGTGTTGGGATCGTTCGTGATTGGGAAAGCAAGTGGTACGCCGACAAGGACTACCAAAAGTTCCTCCACGAAGACCTGAAGATCCGGAAGTTTCTTAAGGCCAAGTTGTTCCATGCTGGAATCAGCAAGGTTCGGGTGGAGCGAGCAGCGAGCAAGGCGAAGGTCTTCGTGCACGCAGCAAAGCCCGGAATCATCATTGGTAAGCGCGCGAGTGGCCTCGAGTCCCTCAAAGCCGACCTGAAGAAGATCGTGGACACCGAGGTATTCCTCAATGTCATCGAAGTTCGGAAGGTAGAAACCGATGCACAACTTGTCGCAGAGAACATCGCCGCTCAGTTGGTGAAGCGTGTCAGCTTCCGACGTGCGATGAAGAAGGCCGTCACCCAAGCCCAGCGCGCAGGTGCCAAGGGCGTGAAGGTGATGTGTTCGGGACGACTCGGTGGGGCAGAAATGTCTCGGCGGGAGTGGTACCGCGAGGGCCGAGTTCCGCTTCATACACTGCGTGCAGACGTTGACTACGGATTCGCGGAAGCGAAGACGACCTACGGAATC
>DEBL01000011.1:0-1826 GCA_002348535.1 Deltaproteobacteria bacterium UBA2957
GCCGCCTTGGCCGCCGCCTTGGCCACCGCCACCGTACGATGAACCCCCGCCGTAGCCACCACTGTCGTAGGAGCCTTGGGAGTCGCCGCGACCGCTGAGGAAGCGAACGTCGTTGGCGATAATCTCGGTGGTGTACCGATCACGGCCATCACGGTCTTGCCACTTTCGCGTCTGAATTCGGCCTTCGATGAACAATTGCTTGCCCTTCTTGCAGAATCGACCCACGTTCTCTGCTTGGCGTCCAAAGACGGTGACGGAGTGCCACTCTGTATGGTCGGTCCAGTTGCCGTCTCGGTCCTTCCTCCGGTCGGATGTTGCAATTCGAAGGGTTGCAACGGGAGTGCCCGAGCCGGTGGAACGGATCTCTGGGTCTTGGCCCAAATTTCCTACAAGGATGGCTTTGTTGACGGTCATGACTTCTCCAAGTGTTCAACTTTTGGCGCGGGGCTGCGTTCGCAACGGACTCGCTCGAACCCCCGCATGGCCGATTACCTAGCCCGTCTTCAGGGGATGCGCGATGCCCGATCGTCAGTGAATTCGGACAAAAATTGTCCAAGGCGACCCGGGCGAGCCGTCGGTTAGACCCCATCGTATGAGCAGTTCGATTCAATTCGGAGACGCCCGAACCAAGTCCTCACACGCGGATGAGCCCGTCCATCTGGTGATCACAAGCCCTCCCTATTGGTCCATCAAGGACTACGGGACCGATGGGCAAGTTGGACGTGGATCTTCATACGAAGCGTACCTCGACGATCTCCACCGAATCTGGAACAACTGCTACGAACGCCTGCTTCCGGGTTGCCGAATGTGCATCAATGTCGGCGACCAGTTTCTGCGGGCCAAAGACCATGGGCGATACCGGGTCTTGCCCATACGCAGCGATATCATCAGACAGATGACGACCCTCGGCGCCGACTACATGGGTGCCATCATCTGGCAGAAAATGACCAATACAAACACAAGCGGCGGGGGCACATTGATGGGGTCCTACCCGCATCCCCGCAACGGCATTCTGAAAATTGACTACGAGTTCATCTTGGTGTTCAAGAAGCCCGGAAAGGCCCCACGCGGTACGGCCGAGCAGAAAGCACTCAGCGCCATGTCGATCGAAGAATGGAGCCAAAACTTCACGGCGCACTGGTCCATACCTGGGGAGCGACAGCGCGGGCACCATGCCATGTTTCCCCGCGAGCTTCCCCGTCGCCTGATCCGAATGTTCAGCTTTCCCGGTGAGCGAATTCTTGATCCGTTCAGCGGTTCGGGGACCACAGTGGCGGTCGCTATCGAACAAGGACGCGTTGGAGAGGGCATCGAGCTCAACGAAGACTTTCGCCCCGTAATTGAGGATCGCCTGGGTGCGGCGGCGAGGACCGTCCAAATTCGGTCCGGTGGAGAACGATCGATGGGCCGCCAATCTTTGCCGTCACCCTACGGAACCACAGTTCACCCCTCCGATATTGGCCAGTCACGACACGCCTCTGCGATGCGCGTCGAGTGCGTGGAGGGCCCGCTTCGGATTCGCGTTGCTGGCGTGTCATGGGACCTTGAAGGGCTCTGTGGCGGCACCGAAGCGTGCATGGATGCGCTTAAACAGATGGTTGAACACCAACGGGTGACGATCGAACCCACCTCGGACTCGCATGCCTATGTTCGGCTGCTCAACCGAACCCTCGTCAACGGCCGCTTGATTCGGATGGGAGTCGCAGAACCCGATCCGCTTCGACAGCATCGGAACCGAACTCGATTTCTTCGGTATGCACGGGAACGATTGTCGGATTCGTCATCGTGATTGCCATGGTCTGGATGACTGCACAGGTGTTCGCCGC
>DEBL01000011.1:2244-17603 GCA_002348535.1 Deltaproteobacteria bacterium UBA2957
TTACCGATGTCCGCTTGGATGCTGAAGCCCTGATTGTGGTCATGAAGTCCGCTCGTCGGCTCATGCGGTTCAAGAACGGTTCGTTGCTTCACACCAAGGAGGGCGGAGCGGCCTGCTGGACTGTAGGGCTCGGACCAACACCCAAAGGCCACAAGCAACAGGAAGGGGATGGAAAGACTCCAGAGGGGTGGTACCGAAGCTCCGACAAGCCTTGGAGCCAGTGGTATGCCGCCATCGCCATCCACTACCCAAACCAACAAGACCTTTCCAAGGCGGTGCTGGAACAGCGAATCGATGCGAATCAAGCCCATGTGATGATGCGCAATCTGAAGCGCGATCAAAAGCCCAACCAAACCACTCCGCTCGGCGGAGAGATCCTCATCCACGGAGGTGGCAGTCGAACCGATTGGACCCTTGGGTGCATCGCGATGGAGAACGCCGATATCGACGCGCTGCGGCAAACCCTGCCGCCCACCATGGTGACAGATGTGTTGATCCTTCCGTGATCATGCGGCAGCGGGGTTAAGCACCGCTCATGAGCAACGCAGCCTCCATCGAGACCGCCTTGGAACACTTGCGGCGCGGCGCGGTCATCGCGATGCCCACCGAGACAGTCTATGGTCTCGCTGGCGACGCTCTCAACCCTCTCGCCATCCGACAGATTTATGCACTTAAGGGTCGACCGGCTGGGCATCCTGTGATCGTACACCTCGCACCGGACGCAGACCCAAGTCGGTGGGGAACGATATCCCCGGCGGCCCAATCCATGATCGATGCGTTTTGGCCGGGACCGCTGACACTGATCGTCCCTCGCCACTCCCGCGTACCCGACGAAGTCACCGGCGGGCGTTCAACCGTGGGAATTCGCATGCCTTCGCACCCGACCGCTCAGGCGATACTGACCGCGTTTGGGTCGGGCCTCGCCGCTCCTTCCGCCAATCGATTTGGTCGAATCAGCCCCACTTGCGCAGCCCATGTGAAGGCCGAATTCGCGGATGAAGTCTACATTGTCGATGGTGGGCCCTGTGCGATTGGGGTCGAGAGCACCATCGTCGATACCACAGGCTCAAGACCCGCAATTCTCCGGTCGGGCTATGTCCTCGAGTCGGCCATCACGGATCTCGTCGGACCCCTTGGCACATCGACCACAGTCGCTCCTGGAAGCCTCAAAAGCCACTATGCACCCATGACCAGCCTGCGGGTCAGTGCTGAGCCTGACGCCGAGGCTCGCAGGCTTGAAGAGGAGGGTCTGACGGTGGCCGTATACAAAGCGCCCTCGCCCGATGAGCATGCCAAACAGTTGTACGCTGAGCTTCGTCGGCTTGATTCCTTGGGCGTCGATGTTCTGGTGGCCGAACCTGCCGAAGACACGGGCATTGGAATCGCCATAAATGACCGACTTTCCCGCGCGGCGCACCGGTTTTCCACAACCGATAACTAAACTGCGGCGATCCCTATAAGTGTTTATATTTGTGACAGTTTATGATCGTTAAGCGCAGCTTCTCGGCTGTCTTCTCCACAGACGATCCACACTGTTCACAGCTTATCCACAGATCGGCTTTAGTCGCGACGACGCATGGCGATCAGCATTGCAAACGAGGCGACCAAGCCCGCAACTCCCGATGCCTCGGGCGCCGGTGCTTCGGGATCTGCGGGTCCATCACTGCCACAGCCACAGCCCTTTGCGACGGTGTCATCGCCCCCCACTTCGCGGGCCTTGTTGGACGCACCGGGAGACGGAGGCATGTTCGTTCGAAAGTCATTCTCGTTGTTGTCGGTATCCACTCCATCCGGGGAGCGACCCAGAGACAGGTTCTCCGAAGGCATGCTCGCGACGGACGCGACACCCGCGTCATCATCCAATTCCAAATCCTCCAACGGGTCCATCGGATCGCCGTAGAGCACGGTGTCCTGTACGGTACCCGCGCAGTCCACAAGCCTCACTCCGTCTGGATTTTTTGACCCGTTGCCAAGCGAAAACGTGTTGTCTTCGTCGGTGTAAAAATCGGACTCTTCGACCCCCAATCCGCCGACGACAATGTAGCCTCCCGCAGGAATCGCAGCGGCTCCCGGGAATGCAAACGATATCGCCCCCGGCCACGAGGACGTACCTGCCGCAAAGCCCCACCCCGCCAGCGAGACCGGCGCATCGCTTGTGTTGATGATCTCGATAAACTCGCCTTCCGCGTCTTCGCCCTGCGGGTTGGGCAAAATCTCATTGATCTTCACATCCATCTCACCCGGAACACAAACTACGGGCTCTGTCTCTGGATTTGACGCACCGGGCGTGGGCTCATCGGTTCGAATAAAGTCCTCTGCCGAGCGATCCGTATCGACACCGTCGTTCACGCGAGCAAGCGACTCTCCGCCCCCCGGACCGTCGGCGAGCGACGTTGCGACCGCTCCCGAGTCATCGGTCCACTCCTCGTCATTGGGACTCCCATAGATCACCGTGTCTTGGATCGATCCGTCGCAGTCCACCAAGCGGATGGCATCGGAGTTCGACCCTGCATTCCCCATGTCAAACGACGCAAGGATGTCCACATCATCCACAAACTCACCACCAACGAGCACAACCTCACCGGGTTCAATGTCTGTATCGACTGAGAACACCTTGCTGCCGGAATACGACCCATTCTTGCCCCACTCAAGGCTCCACCCATCGAGGGCAACCGTATCGGAGCCACTATTAAACAGCTCCACCCACTCGAGGTCGGCATCTGAACCGTCGGGGTCCGGCATAAACTCATTGATTTTGACGTCGCTGAACCCGCCGGAACATTCCACGGGCTCGAAGGTCGGGTTTTCAGCGCCCGGGGTGGCGAAATCAGCCACAACAAAGTCGGCTGCGGATTGATCGGTGTCGAATCCATCTTGAATGCGGGCCAACGAAAGGCCTTCCGATGGCTTGGGTGCGAGGGACTCGGCCAGCGCACCGTTGTCGTCCGTCCATCCGTCCTCGTTCGGGCTTCCATAGACAACCGTGTCCGCCACTGCTCCGTCGCAACCCACGAGTCGAACGGCATCCGAATTCGATCCCGCATTCCCCATGTCGATACCCGTGACGACATCCGCACCCGGAACGGCTTCGTCGCCGAGCAGCAGGTGTGCACCGGGGGCCATCGTCACGCCGCTTGAAAACTGAAACACCGTGTTGAAGTTCCCCGCGCTCTTACCGGCCTCGATTTCCCAGTCTTCGAGATTGACGGAAGCCCCCGAAGCATTGAACAGCTCGATCCACTCTCCGCCTGCATCCGCTCCATCGGGATTCACCATCAATTCATTGATCTTAATGCGGTCGCCACCGGGGCAATCGGACACGATAAAGCCGGTATCATCGTCCGGTTCCTCAACGGGTCGGAGATTCGACGCTGCAGGCGTCGGCGTATCGGCCACAACAAAATCCGTTCCGCTTGCATCCGAGTCGGCACCGTCCATGGCGCGCGCGATGGCTTGACCCGACGCACCCGTGGGCGCGAGCGAGACCGCAACCTCTCCGGAGTCATCCACCCACCCATCGGTATTGGGAGATCCGTAGATGAGTGTGTCGACGACTGTTCCCTCAGAATCCAACAGCTGGATGCCGTCTGAGTTCGAGGACGCATTCCCGAGGCTAAGGCGAGCCAGCAGCGACGCTCCCACAGAGTCCGATCCAACCAACGCATACTCGCCGGGTGTGAGGATGACCGAGTCGAGCGTTTGCTCATCCGAAAATCCGGTTGTGCCCCACCGAATTGTCCATCCCGACAGATCTATGGAGTCATCCGATGCATTGTGAAGCTCGATCCATTCCTGTTCTTCATCGTCGCCATCGGGGTTGATCACCACCTCGTTGATCACCACACCCGAAGCAAGTGAAATGCCAATACAGTGCATGAACAGAAGCATTGCGAACCCTCCCGAGGTCAAGGGAGCATAGCCGAAACCGAATGAGGGATCAGCCCCCACGTGTAAGACTGACCAAATGACCGACATCACATCCGCCATATCCGCTGCGAATCCGAGGAAAATTCATATTCGTCGGGCTGCGATCCAGTGCACGGTGGGGCCCGAAGCCGGACAGTCGTGGCTTATGGAGCAAGACGTCATTCGAATCGGTTCAGCCAAGACGGGTGACATCGTCATCACCGATCCAACCGTGAGCCGACGGCATGCAGAAATTCGAAGGGGACGCGACGGTGTGGTTCTACGCGACCTTGGATCCACCAACGGGACGTTTGTTGGTCAGGTGCGTGCAAAAGAAGTGTTTTTAGCGCCCGACACTCGGTTCAGAGTGGGGCGGACCGAGTTGGTGTTCACGCCAGCCGACGAAATCATCGACATCGAACCGTCGGATGCCGATCATTTCGAGCGACTTGTCGGACAATCCGTTGCCATGCGCGAGGTGTTTGGAATCTTGGAGCGTGTGGCGCCCACCGACCTCACCGTTCTGATTACCGGCGAAACAGGTACGGGAAAAGAACTGGCATGCCGCGCGGTTCACAACCGCTCTCGACGCCACAGCGGTCCGTTTGTGGTCTTCGACTGCGGAGCCGCCGCCGAAAATTTAATCGAGTCCGAACTGTTCGGGCATCAACGAGGGGCATTCACCGGTGCCGTTGATGCCCGCCCAGGCGTATTTGAGATGGCTCAACATGGAACCATCTTCATCGATGAAATCGGTGAGTTGCCTCTTGAACTGCAGCCCAAGTTGCTGCGGGTCCTCGAGCAACGAGAGATTCGCCGAATCGGGTCCACGAGCACCAAACCCATTGACGTCCGCGTTGTGGCTGCAACGAATCGAAATCTCCGTGACGAAGTCGACGCGGGACGGTTTCGAGAGGATCTCTACTACCGACTTGCGGTGGTCGAAATGTCCATGCCGCCGCTTCGCAATCGGCTGGATGACCTCTCTTTGTTGGCGCACCACCTGCTCAAGCGATCTCCTCACAACGGCGGTGTGTGCAGCATTTCATCGGCCGTCATCCAATCGTTTGAGGGCCATGATTGGCCTGGAAATGTCCGCGAACTAAACAACGTCATCGAACGGGCGCTGCCGTTTACGGATGGCGATACCGTCACCGTCGACTGCCTTCCAAGCTCTCTGGTTTGCACCTCGCATGCTCCCGCGAGCGAAGTTCGCCCGGTAACACCGCAGAGCACTCCACCCGAGCCTGCTGTTCCGTTTAAGCACGCCAAAGAACAGCTCATCGATGACTTTGAGCGTCGATATTTGGTCCAACTTCTGGAGTCGCATGACGGCAATGTCTCAAAAGCGGCGCGCGCAGCCGGCATGGATCGCAAGACCATTACCCGACTGATGAAGAAGCACGGCATCACACGCTGACTTGCGGTGGGCATTCGCGCAGTGCGACGGTTATGCACCCCGCCTGTGGGAGGCCCGAATGTCCGATCGACCGACGATTGCAACGATTTCAAACCACGATGGTCAGACCGTCACGCTGAACGGCTGGCTCTACAACATCCGGGGATCGGGAAAGATTGCCTTCCCCCAGCTTCGTGACGGCACGGGAATCATTCAGTGCGTGGCCAAAAAAGCGGTGCTCGGCGATAAAGCCTTCGATGAGCTGCGTCACCTCGGCCAAGAAAGTTCGCTGAGCCTGACCGGCACCATTCACGCCGACGATCGAGCCCAAGGCGGCTTTGAAATGCAGGTATCTGGGGTGCAGATTCACCAAAAGGCCTCGGGGTATCCGATCAGCCCCAAGGAACACGGCCCTGCCTTCCTCCACGACCACCGGCACCTCTGGATGCGGTCGAAGAAGCAGCACGCCATCTTGAAGATTCGACACCTCTGTGTGCGCGCAATTCGCGATTACTTTGACGATCGGGACTTCCTGCTTCTGGACTCGCCCATTTTTACGCCCAACCCCTGCGAGGGAACCTCGACGCTGTTTGAGACCGAGTACTTTGGCCAGCCCGCGTACCTCAGCCAGTCCGGGCAACTGTACCAAGAGGCCGGTGCGATGGCCTTTGGGAAGACCTACACCTTTGGCCCCACCTTCCGAGCGGAGAAGTCGTCCACGCGGCGGCACCTGACCGAGTTCTGGATGGTCGAACCCGAGATTGCCTACGCCAACCTCGACGACATCATGGACCTCGCCGAAGACTTCATGGTGGAGGTGGTTCAGTACGTGCTGAACAACGGCGGACGGTCCCACCTCGAGGTCCTCGAACGCGACATCAGCGTGCTCGAAAATGTACAGAAACCCTTCCCGCGAATGAGCTACGACGAAGCGTGTGCCCAGCTCGACACCTTGGGTGTTCCCGTCGACACAGACGACGACTTTGGGTCCCCGCACGAAACAGAACTCACTCAGCAGTACGACCGACCCATCATGGTCCACCGCTATCCGACCGCGGTGAAGGCCTTCTACATGAAAGAAGACCCTGAAAACCCGGCCCGCGTGCTGGGCATGGATATGCTGGCGCCCGAAGGCTACGGCGAGATCATTGGCTCCGGTCAGCGCGAGGACTCCGAAGCTGTTCTGCTTGAGAAGATCGCCGCGCACGGACTGAACCAAGAGCACTTTGAGTGGTACCTCGACTTGCGCCGATACGGCTCCGTGCCGCACGGCGGCTTTGGGCTGGGCCTCGAGCGGCTGGTCTGCTGGATCTGCGGCATTCGCCACATCCGAGAGACGGTTCCGTTCCCCCGCATGATGGACCGCCTGACGCCCTGACCCCTTCGTGGTCGCAATGTTCCACGTGGAACCTTGTCGATATGTCCGCCAACATGTCGACTGACTGACAGTTCCCCATCCCGCCGCGGTGCGGAACTTTGGGCCATGATTTGGATCCCTTCTTCTGTTCACCCCGCTCCGTTCATCGAAGCCGACTACTGGACGTGGGTCCGCGGGTTCTGTGCCGTTCAGCGCGTCACCAATGGCCCGCGTGCCGCCTTATTCATGCCGGGGCGCTCTGAATTTCAACTCTTGGCGTGGTGGCTGGCCACGGGGCTCAACCAACCCGTAGACCGAATCGCACTGTGGATGGGATCGACGCCTCAGGCGATTCGCCAAACCATCCAGTCCATGCACCACTCGGCCTCCGCTTCCAGCGATACAGTTCTTCAGGCCATCCAAATCGTGGTCAACGATGCACCTCCCGTCCCTTCGAGTCATCGGGCCGTGGGCATGGCGGCCGTGTGGATGAGCATGCACACGGCCCAGCACCCGCTCGACCTGTTCGGGTTTTGTGCCATCACGCGCCACGCCAACCGGTGGGCCGTCGCGTGGTGGATGCATCGGGTTGCGGGCGTGTCCGTAGACCACGTGGCGCACAGGCTCTGCCTGACGCCATCGCTGGCTCAGCGGTGGATCACCGCCATGGAGTGCCTTGGGTTTATCCATCGCGATGCCGAACAGTGGATGCAGTCGTTTAGGGGCACCAATCGGGCCGCGGCAAGAGGGTGACCCGCTCCATTAGGTGCGGCGGAAGCTTTTTCTTGATCAGCGCCTTGGCCTCGTTTTGGCGGTACCGAGCCGACAGGTGCGTGAACAAGATGGCCTTGTTCTCGAACAGATCCGCCCGCTCGACGACCTCATCAATGTGGATGTGGCCGTTCGCACGCGCGCTCTCGACGCTCACGCGGTCGTCGACGAAGGTCACCTCCATGATCAGCAAATCGGCCGTTCGGGCGTGCTCGTTGTGCTCCAAAAAGTCAATTCGAGTGTCGCCGCTAAACGCAACCAGCGGGTGCTCCCACGTGGTGCTGATCTCTTCTCCCCGATCGCGGGCCGCTGCAATGGCCGCCTTCCCGCCCTCGGCAAGCTCGGTTCGCAGCTTCTTTCGCTTTTCGAGGATCACGTAGCCTTGGCAGTGGACCGGGTGAAACGCCTTCATGGGTCGAGCAATGCGTCGCTTGCCCACTGAAATTGATTCTCCAAGACCCAACCCAACCAGATTGGCGGGCAGTTCGGAACCGTCGAGCCTGCGAAAGGCATCGAGCAGATTCTCAACGGCAGGAACGACCGGCTTGGGCATGACGTAAGTGGGCGGCGTCATCTTCAGCATCGACCGGGTCGCAACGTGGTGAGCAATGCCACCCATGTGGTCAATGTGCGCGTGAGTAAACAACACGAAGGGGTTTCGAACAGCGCTCCGCGGACCGCGTCCAATGTCAAACGACACCTTCAGGCCCGGCAACTCAATGCACGTTTCAAACCCAGCCACTGAGATGGCTCGAACGGTGTATCCGGCAAGGGAAAGGGTGCGATTCATTACTTGATGCGGTGGCCGCCCATCTCATTGTTGAAGATCCACGCCACAACCTCACCGATCTCAAGACGAGTACCGGTGTAGGTCTGGATGGTCGCTGCAGCGGAGCCGGCCGAACGGAGCGAATGACGCTCGGCAACCATGGACTCAAACCGATCCTTCCATCGCTTCATGTTGGCAGGCCGGAGGTCTATCCAACCCTTCTTTGCCCACCGATCAATATCCGATCGCTTGGTGATTTCGACGGCATTGGTGCGGCCCTGTACCTCCGGCACATTAATGCGCGGCCCGCGCAGGATCTGACGACCATCGGGCATCAGAATGGGGATGCCAATGCTGGGCGCGGTCCGCGACACGCTCGAGCTATCCAAGATGTCAACCAGCGTGCTGGCCATCTTCTTCGGCCCCAGTCCGGTATCGAGAATGGTTGTGAAGTCTCCGAAGGCACACTTCAACAGGTGGGCCTCAAACAGAAGCTTGGACAACTCGGGGGGGCCAAGACGTCCGAGGGCAATCGATGGAATTCCACTGTCTTCTTCGGCAGAGCTCAGGTCATGCATTGCAACATTCCGAAGCAGTCCAGCCTTGTAGGAGGGGTTGAGAACGCTGGCATCCAGCGCCGACACCACGTCTTGGCCCGTGTTGGCACCCCGAATTTCATGCACGACCACTCGAGCGATTTCTTCCGGCGTGATGTACTCCATTTGTCCGAGTGCCGTGATCGCAGCGAATTCCCCTGCAGTAAACACACCGTTCTCTCCCGTGTCTACGATTGGAACTTCGAGTTTTCCTTTTACCGTGTAGTGGTCAGCAGTCTCGGCCAAGTCCAGCGTTCCATCCGCAACCGAAATCTGCTTGGGCTCAAACAGATCATCGTTGCCGTGCTTGTCGCGCGCAGGACGAACTTCAACCCCACGGTACCCGATCATTGCCGCTGGCTTGACCTCTTTGACGATCGGCGCGTTGGGTGTCCGCGCGAGCAGAAAGAGGAGGCCCGTATGCCCAAAGGCAGCCTCATTTTTGGCGAGCAGTACCCGCGACGGCTTGTCTTCTGAGTGGGTGTAAGGAATGTTGAGGCCCATCCCACCCGTGCCGGTGGTGCCCACCTTGACGTACACCTTTGTCGAATGTTCCGTGGTGGCGCGATGCAAGAAGCGTACGTGTCGAATGATCTGCGGCGCGGATTGACTCAGCAGCAGCGCCTCCACATCTTGCACAGATTCGTTGGCGATCCCGGCACTTGAGATCCACTCGCGTACCTTTGTCGCACCATCAAAAACATCTTGGTAGCTCAGGCCCGTTGCCGTGTTGACGCAGTCAACGATCACATCCGGGCGATGCCGCTTGATCAACTTGGCCAGATGGTTCTGCTTGTACGCCACCTCAAAGTCATCGTACAAGGCACCAAGCAAGCGGCGACGAAGATCGGGGGTCTCCAACAGCTCTGATCGCGGTGTTTGCGCCAAGTCTGACGGAACAAACAAATTTCCGTGGGCTGGAACAAAGGCCACTTGGTTGCCGAATTCGGCCTCAAGCTTGGCGACGGCTTCTTCCGATTCATGCTTAAACAACGACGCGACAATGATGCGCGTGGGTTCCAGACGTCGAATAATGTGACGGCAAACCTGCAGCCCGACCAGTCCGGCACCGCCTAGAATCAAGTAGTCCTTGTACATGACGCCTCCCGAGGTCGAATGAAGTAACACCGATTAGAGTTCCATGAACCCTTAGCGGACGATCCCTATGCTGCTGCGCGCATCCGACATCGAGGTTTCTTACTCTCACCACCTTGTTCTTCGCGGAGCAAATTTTTCGGTCCAGTCCGGTGAGTGTGTGGCTCTAATCGGCAACAATGGGTCGGGAAAAAGCACCCTACTCAAGGTGCTTGCGGGAGCGGTGTCACCCAACAGCGGTACCGTTGAGCGCTGGGCAGAACCGGGTCTGCTGGACCAGAGCCCATCGATTCCCGGTACGACGGTCGGCGAAGCACTTCGCGATGCCCAAGCCTGGCACAGTCAACTCCTCGACGACTACGAGCGCTGCATCGCGGCGGGCGACCTCGATCAAGCGGCCATGCACCAAGAGCGGCTCGACGACGTTGGCTGGGATCTCGAGCACCGGGTTGGTGCCATTGCCACCCAGCTGAATGCCCCTTCTCTCGATACACCGACCTCGATCTTGAGCGGGGGACAACAGCGTCGTGTCGCGCTCGGACGGGCACTCTTGCAAACCCCTGATCTCCTGCTGCTCGACGAACCCACCAACCACCTCGATGCCGAAGCCATCGAGTGGCTGCAGGGGTTTCTCTCGGGGTTTCGGGGGGCTGTGGTTTTGGTGACGCATGACCGGTACCTCCTCGAGGCGGTTGCAGACCGGATTGTCGAGGTTGAGGACGGACTGACGGTCAACTACTCCGGCAGCTACACCGACTACTTGGTCGCCCGAGCTGAGCGACGCGCGCGCATGGAGAAGGCCGAAGTGAGTCGGGTCGCCACCCTCGCCCGAGAGGCCGCGTGGGCCGCGCGCAGCCCTGCTGCCCGAAGCACAAAGCAACGCGCAAGGCTCAAGCGGCTCGAGGAACTTCAAGAAGAGCGCCCATTGATCCGCCAGAGTTCCTTTGACCTCGATCTTCGTTCCGGATTCAAGGGTGGAGCCCCAATGGTTGAATTCGACAGAGTTTCGGGTGGCTATGACGCCCAGCCCCTCTTCCGGGACCTTTCAACGGCCATTCAGGCCAAGTCTTGCATCGGCATTGTCGGACCAAATGGGATCGGCAAGTCAACCTTGTTCAAGCTCATCGCCCGGACCCTCGACCCCCTTTCCGGGTCGGTCTATCGGGCACCGCGCGTCAAGCTGGCTCTGATCGACCAATCTCGGACGGGTCTCGACGACACCGATACTTTGTTTGATGCAGCGGGAGGCGGAAACAGTCACGTCGTGATCAACGATCATGCCGTTCATGTCGCCAGCTTCCTCCGGCGATTCATGTTTCGTGCCGACCAGCACGACCAGAAGGTGGGAAGCCTCTCCGGCGGCGAGCGCATGCGATTGCTCCTCGCCAAGCTCCTCTTGTCCGGGGCAAACGTTCTGTTGCTGGATGAACCGACGAACGATCTCGACTTGATGACCCTTCGAATTCTCGAAGAAGCCCTGATTGCATTCGATGGCGCCAGCCTCGTGATCAGTCACGACAGAGCCCTGCTCGATCGTGCGTGCACGGGCGTGCTGAGTTTCGAGGGTGACGGAACAATTGTGCGTTACGCGTCTCGACTGCAGGCAGTGGCCGCCCAACAGCGACGGCGCGACGACGCCAAAGAACCCGCCCAACGTCCCTCAAAATCAGCTCCCAAGCGCGAAGTCGGGGCGGGACTGAACTGGGCAGAGCGACGCGAACTGGAGGCGTTGCCTCAGACCATCGAAACCCTCGAGCAGACGCAAGCTGCGTTGGCCGATCGACTCTCCGACCCCAGCACCTACGCCGGCGACGGCACCATTGCAGCCCAACTGGGGAGTGAACTACAGGCCATCGAGCAGCAACTCGAGGATGCATACGAACGATGGGAGGCTCTCGAAGCGCGGGCCTAGCCTGCGATGTTCCCGAGAACCGACAATGCGTGTATCCGACGGTCCTCCATGTGGGGCCCTGGGTCAAGCGGCAACGCGAGGCGAGTCCCGTAAGCGGCCATAATTCCGCGGGCTCCTCGGGGAGCGGGCCGTTTGATTCGCTTTGATAACTCTCGAGACATCTTCTTGATGTCGAGGACATCGAGTACCGGCCAAAACCACAGACCCATTGCAGCACTATCGACCACCACCGCCGGAGCCAGCCATGCGGTCAACTTCCGCAGCCAGTCGACGTGAAGTGCAGGCAGGATTCGTTCACCGCAGGCGAGAACATCCATCATCAAGGGATGGACATCGCCCGGGAAGACATACGGGAGCGATTGCTCAGAAAGGGCGATCCGCGCGCTTGTCTCCCGTTCCGTGCTGATCTGCGCGAACGCGCGCGCAGCCGGTATGAAGAGGTCGGGTCGCTCGGTCAGCATCGCGTCCGATTCCAACGCCGCCAAATCTCCGGCTTGCCCGCTCACACCGCTGTCGAAGCATGCGGTAGCGATGCGAATGCGGTCTTCGAGGGTTCGGCCCGCGGGGTCCGCGGTACCCACACCCAATAGAGCGCGGTCAATGTCACCGGTAACCCTCGACTCAACCGCATCGACGACCCATGCAACACGTCGAGCGAGCCGGAGTTCCGCGTCGTTCTCCGGCACCCATCCGCCGTCGATGCATTCTCGGATCAGCGCTTCTGGCATCACCCCACCTGGCGCCATGGGGCACGGGTGGCATCGTCGATCGCCTGAAGCGCCCGTCGGTAATGCGCAAATCGTCCGCCGTTCATCACAGCGTCATACACTGCATGCCCTGCAGACCAGCCTCCCTGGGCAAGTTCGGTTTCAACCCACGCCCACCGCGCTGATGTTGGACGCACTTCAGCCGCCCCCTTCAAGCCTCGGGTTAGCTGCTTCAGCCTCCGGTCGACAGTCTTGATGCCTGCATAGGCTGCGATATCAAGGGGTGTGTTTCGCTTGGGAACGAACGGCGCAACGCCCAGTGATACCGGAACAATCGAACTCAGCTCTTTCGAGAACCGTATCAACTCTTCAATGTCGTCTTCTGTCTCGCCCGGAACACCCACCATCATGTACACCTTCATCACTTTGTAGCGGTATTCGGCGGCCAGCTTTGCGCATGCAACAAGCTGGTTTTCCTTGGTGCCTTTGCTGATGTCTTTGCGCAGCCTCTCGGATGCAGCATCGGACGCGACCGTGAGGGTCTTGTAGCCGCCCTCTCGGAGCAACCGCGCAATGTCGGGTTTACGGGCGACTCGATCCGCTCGCAGCGAACTGATTCCAACACCACGACCGCTGCCTACGATTTCTTCGAGGAGGCCCACTAAGTGAGGGTGATCGGAAATGGCTGCGCCAACCAAGCCCACCCGTGGAGCCATCTCAGGCACAAAGGACAGCACGCGCTCCGGCGTTACGAGGCGCATGCCCCCATTCGTGCTGCGACGCATCACGCAGAACGTGCACATGCGATGACAACCGCGCTCCCCTTCTATGAGGAACATGTCGGACAATTCTGCATCGGGCGCAAGGATTGGGGCATAGGCGGGGAGACGCTCATCGGAGGCTTTTGCAACCGCTGGAAGCGTCTCACCATGCAAATCGGGCACATAGCCACCGGGCAGCGCCGCTATGGCATCCAGCCAAGCGTCGCCTTCCGTGTGACTGGCCGCCTCAAAGGCGTCGACCACGACATCGTCAGCCTCCCCAAGGATCATTGCGTCCACAAATGGAGCGGCTGGAAGTGGATTGGAAAAGGTCAGCGGTCCGCCCATAATGATCCGCGGATGGCGATGGTCGCGATCCGCTCGCAACGGGGGAATGCCCGCCATCTGCAGCGCATGCACAAGGCCTTCCAACTCGAGTTCATAGGCGAGACTGATCCCTACAACGGGAAAGTGCGACACCGCCCTCCCCGTCTCGTAGGTGTGGAGCGGCACCCGACTCTTCCTCCACGCCGGCACATCGTCGGGCAGAAACGCCCGCTCGGCTTGGAACCCTGCGTCTCGCAGAAGCTTCAGCACCCACTGAAAGCCCACAGAACTCATGCCCGCTCGGTAGGGGCTGGGGTAGAGCAAAGCAACCGGTGCTCCGCCCTGCACGAATTCATTGCCGCGCTCCGTTCGAAGCCGGTGTCGGATCTGCGCTTGCTGGTCGTGTCCCTTTCCCACGACCTGAGACTACCGCTTTGGAGGACAGACAGCGAGCCATCCTGCAACAACATCCGTCGACTTTCGTACACTTTTTAGCGATGAGCTTGTTCGCTGCCCGTTCCAGAACCCTCGGAATGTACCTGTTCCTCGTGTGCCTGAGCGGCCCCGCCGCCGCTCAGTCCGGTGAGCCACAGGCCGCAACGGCCTCGCCGATGGCCACCGACCCAGTCCAGCGACGAGTGGTGGAATACCAAGGAAAAGCCAAGGGAATCGAAGCGGGCGAAGCCGTTCGTTCCACGGAGTCGACCAAACGGCTCGCGGCTCGAGAACAAGAGATCGCCGAACTGTCATCCCAGCTCACGCTGGCTCTGTCGTTGCCGCCCGCATCCCCTGAACGAAGCGATCGCATCGACCAGACCTTCTCTGCCCTTAAACGACTCGTTGATCGCATTCGGGATGACCGTGACCAGGCCGTGGCGGCCCTTGCTGCTGAAACCAAAAAGCGGGATGCCATCTTGGTCACGCTCACCGATGATGGCGGAGCCTCCGCCGAACTGACGGCGGCGATTCGACACTACCGCGAAGCCATCCGCTCGCCGGTCGAGGCTGTTCAGCGGGAGATCGACACGGCATCCTCACTGTTGTCAGATGCTCGGGTCCTGCGGCGCAGAGCCGAGGTGCATGCTTCATCAACGATTCGCAACCAAGCTCGAAGCGACCGCTTCCGAGAGGCCGCTTCCGAGATCCGGTCGATTCCGGTGGACATCATGTCCTCTGTTCGACAAACCCTCGGACAATGGTGGCAAGCCCCCAAAGAACTGACGCAAGTGCAGGCGCTGGGTGGGCTGTTCCTCGGACTTCTAGAGGTCGTGCTGCTCCTCGTTGCCGGAGTTTGGTTTCACGGACGAATCCCCCGCTGGACCCGTCGGGCCCTTCGAACCCTCGATCGCGAGGAGGGAACGGATGGGTGGTCCGCGGCGTCGGCCTTTCCGACTTGGATGGTGGCTGGCGAGATACCGGCTCTTTTCGCGGTTGTGAGCCCGATAATTCAGGACTTGCTGGTGCTCGTCATCAGCATGACGCTCGTGCTGTGGATGGCCTCATCCCTGCCGTTAATGGCGTGGATCGCGCTCGTGTTTGCTGCCGGCGCTTGTGTCCGCCTCGCTCAGGGGTTGATTGAGTTGGCCCTGATCACGCCGATGGAGAATCGACCCGCCTTGCGGGTGACCGACGAGGGCCTCCGCGCCGCGCTGCTGTGGTCCGTCAAGGTCTTCGGCTTGTTGATTGCCGTTGATCTTCTGATGCAGCGGATGCTGATCGATATTCTCGCGGCAGACCGCGTCGCAGAACTGTTGGGCGA
>DEBL01000312.1:0-2235 GCA_002348535.1 Deltaproteobacteria bacterium UBA2957
TCGCCGTCACCGCTGAAGTCGAGCTTCGCCTCTGTGATTTCGGTCGCGTTCGGGATTTACATTGCATTGGCGCTGTTGTCGCGCTGGTCGCGGTCCATCGCGATCGGCGTGGCCGTCGCTTCGCTCAGTGGTTGGGTGATGGTGCCTCTCGATGGTGCACGCACCGTTGAGATCCTCCGGCTTGTGGATGCGGACGGTCACCAACTGCCTCTCATCGTTTCATGGATTGCAATGGTGTTGACGGGGTCGGTCGGAATCGCCATCCGGTGGGCGATCGACGGGCGAGGCTTCAACACCATTGGTGTGACACTCGCGCTATTCCTTGGCATTGCTGCTGCTTGGCCCGTCATCGGTACGATGGGATGGTTGTACGCCGGATTCGGAGGCCTCTCGCTCGCCGGACTCATCTGGGTAAACGTGCACGCGCATCGAATCCGCCACTACAACTGGATGGCCCTTGCATTGGCATTCTCCCTGTTGGGTTCGCTTGAAGTGATGATTCGCTATTCCCACGTCGGATCCCTGTGGAACGCCGCAGATGAGCATCATGGAACCGGATCGATGAACACCCTCTTCCAGCAGTTTGAGGGCCTAGAGGCGGGGGTCCACTCGGTCTACCCATCGGGTGGATTCCCGGTTCAGGTTCCCCCAAAGCAGGCCTCACTCCGGGTGGCGTGCCTCGGCGCATCGTCAACAGGAGGGGCATTTCAAAACGACTCCCTCGATGAATTTTATCCCGCCCGGGTCAGCGAACGCAGTCCCCCAACGGTAGAGGTCATCAATCAAGGGGTTGGGGGTTGGACCAGCCTGCACGTTCGCGCCTTTCTCGAGGGTCACAGCGACGCCATCGATGCAGACATATGGACGATCTATTTGGGTGTGAATGAACACATGCCGACGCGCATGACATACGCAGACCTGTACACCGTTTGGAAAACCGGCGGGTTTACCGTCCAGATCAATGCCTTGGACAACATCCGGCTCTTTCAAGCGCTTCGACTGTTGAGCCGGGGTCTCGCTTCATCTGCCGGCGCAGGCGTGCCCCCGGATGACTACCGAGAGAACCTCAACTCCATAGCGGCGCTGGCTGCAGAACAGGGTGCCAAGGTGCTGCTCATGAATGAGGGCATTCGCCCCGACCCGCAGGCGCTTTGGCAATACACCGCCGTCATGCAAGAAGTCGCCGCCAACCATTCTCATGTCGAGTTTATCGACACGGCCAGTTCGCTGGATGCCGTCGGCGATGGAGCCTTTATGGATTCCAATCACCTGACAGAATTGGGCCACGAGACTGTGGCCACGACCATGGCTACGGCGCTCCAATCGCTTGGATGGTGGTAGCCGTCCCGGCGCCCGAGCGATGTGACCTGCCTGAGGGATTTTCTGTCTCTTCAGATTCAGGCCAAGTACTCTTTGCCGGCACCCGTAATGCTCGCGATTCCGGTTGCATGATCGAAGTCGATTAGGTCCTCTTCGACCAACCCTTCCATCAGCGTCGAGAAGCGCTTGTGACCAATGAAGTACCGGCGTTCGCTGAGCTCATGCATATCCGCAAGGCTTGCTTCATCGCCTTGGTCAACGATGAACTTGAGCATGGCAATCCGGGTCCGTTCAAAGTGCTTGGCCGCCTTTCGCGCCTTCTCAGCCTCTGCGGCCGCGTCCTCATCAGTCAACGCCGCGCCACCGCCCGAGTCCTCCGACGAGGGTATATCCTCATCCGCGTGGTCGACAGCCTCCGCCTGCAGCGCTGGATCGGGTTCCGACGAAACTTCGAGCGGGATCACCTCAGCCAATGAATCGGGCTGCTGCGCTTCGTCCACCGACCGTGTATCCGGCGGGGGCGGCGCACTCGAAGCAGGTGTTGGACCTGGCTCTTCAGCCTCAACACGGGTACGCCCCATGATCTGGCGCAGTTTGTGCTTCAGTCGATCTCTCTTTCTCATTCCACTCTCCCGCCGATTCCATCCGGCTGAATCCTTTCTATCGCCTTGAGCCACGTGTTGTAGACTCAACATCGGAGACACTTGAAGATGATGCGTGTACACAACGGCCTGTTTATCCTCTGTGGCATCGCTGCATGCAATGCAGATCCGCCAAAGGCAATGGATACCGGCCAACCAGCCATCGATGAAACCGAGCCTGACACCGATGCGGATGCGGACGGCGATGCGGATGCCGACAGCGATGCGGATGCCGACGCCGATGCCGACAGCGATGCCGATGCCGATGCCGATG
>DEBL01000312.1:2564-22554 GCA_002348535.1 Deltaproteobacteria bacterium UBA2957
GATGCCGATGCCGATGCCGATGCGGAACCGGGTCCAAGTCAATCGTGCGGTGGAGGCGAAGTCTATGACTGCTCGCTGGAATGCCACCCAAGCGCCGACCTTCTCGCGAGGATGACGAATGGGGTGTGCGACGACGGAACCGATGGGCCCGACCTAAACTGCATCGAATTCAGTTGGGATGGCAGCGAGTGCTCCCCGGACACCGGAGGCGACACCATCGACTCGGGTTCGGTCGGCGACACCGGAGGCGTAGACACCGAAGATGGCGGCAGCGACGACGAAGGAAGCGGATCAGAATCTGACGGTCCGTTCGGTGACAATCTGCTTGAAAACACCGGTCTCGAGACGGGCGACCTGTCAGGATGGACGGTGCTTTCCTCCGGGGGTGACGGCTGCGTCGTCAGCGGCGACCCGCACGAAGGCGACTTCTCGCTGCACACTTCTTGGTCATTGTGTGAGCGAGAACAAACCATTGATCTGTTGGCGTCCGGCTTTTCGGCGGCCGAACTCGATGCGGAGCCAGTCGTATCGGTGTCGGATTGGTTCAAGGAACGATACGACGCCGGAGATGAATATCGTTTCGTAGTCGAACTCAAGAACGCGTCGGGCGACACATTGAGTCGTTTTGATGGCAGCGGAACAACATCCGGCGTGATCGGATACGCCGACGACGAATGGTTTGAGGTCACCCATGAGTTCTCGTCCTATGGCACTGGACTGCGGACTATCACCTTTCGAGATGGCGGCCGCGACTCGGAAACGTGGGCTGGTCACTACGGGGTCCGCATCGATGACTCCGCAGTCGTGCTGCGCAGTCCCTGACTTATCAATCCGGCCGTACCGCCTTCAGTCCCGCTTCGGTCGTACCGGCGAAGCCGCTCACAAGCGACCAAGCGTCTTCCCAACCTTGCTCGCGAAGCCAATGCGTCACGCCAAAGCTCCGCGCACCCGCCGCGCAATACACCACAATGCGCGCTGATTTATCGGGAAGCTCATCGGTCCGCGCCGGAATGTCATTCATCCGAATCAGCAGTGCACCTTCGGCGTAACCGGAACGCAGTTCATGGTCTTCGCGGATGTCGAGCAGCACAACCGGCTGGTCGCTGGACACCCATTCGCGCAACTGGTCAGTCTCAATCTCGACCAGCGGCTCCTCCTCCAACGTCTCCTCCTCCAACGGTTCCTTCTCGGGCGCCCGGGCGAGGGTGGCCGGTGAGGGTGGTTTGGGAACCGGCTCTGGCTTGGGCCTTCGCTTGCCTCGCACCACCCTCCGTATCAATCGTCTCAGCATTCTTTACTCTCCCCCAACGGACCCGCCGGGATACACCCACGGTTCGGAGGACCCCCACACATGCCGTTAACATGGAACGATTCTCGCCAAATCGGCGAGGCACTGTACGACCTTGATGATTCCACTCACCCACTCACCCTGCGCTTCACCGAGTTGCATGCCCGGATCTTGGCGCTCGACGGATTTACCGGTGACCCGGAGGATGCCTCAGAAGGCATACTCGAATCCATTCAAATGGTCTGGTATGAGGAATGGCAGGAAGACAATGACCCGGAGGATGACCCCTACGCTCGGTAGTGGTGTCCGGTCATGCCGAAACAAAGACCTTGTCGGGCGATGAACCGCTCAACACACGACCATCGTCACCGGTTCCATGCTACGAAAAGGGTAATGTTTCGCCGATTCTTCGCCATCACCTCCTGCGCCGTGCTGCTGCACATCGGAATCGGATGCACGGAATCTACGCCAAGCGATGGCCGACCGGAATCCGCCGATGCGCCAAACCCAGTGGATGATACGGGTCTGACGGATTGGGTGGCCACAGAGCTGACCGCCACCGAGGGCTCTCCGTGCACGCAGAGACCCAACGCGTGGCCCATGCAACGCTGGACCGACTCCACTTGGGGTGCGCAGACCGTCACACCAGAATCCAGCCCCTTTCCCACCAGCGCCTGGGGCCTTGCGGTGTCCGATTACGATGGCGATGGACTGCTCGACATCTATCTTCCGCAACTCGGAACCGGTGAGTTGTACTTGAATATGGGTTCACGAGCATTCCGCGAAGTCTCTGCCACGCACCTTCCAGACGAAACCGTCACCGCACTGGCTGCCACCGCCGTCGATCTCGACGGCGATGGAGACATCGACATCGCGGAATCAGGGTTTGGGATGGTTCGCCTGTTGCTCAACGATGGCTCTGCTCGATTTGCCGCACACCGCCCAACCGATCCCGAACCGACCACCCTGTATCTCGGCAGCTCGTGGGCCGACATGGATGGTGACGGAGACCTTGATGGCATCATTGCGGCATCGCCCTCTACCGTCCCGACCATGGCGGAGCGGGAAGACCCGGCACACCTGCCAGGTGCCGCCGACATCCTTCTCGAAGCCATCGATGGTGAGTGGCGCGACGTTTCCTCAATGCTTCCCGCCACCAATGACGGACACACATTCCTCGCCGGATGGCACGACCTCAACAACGACCGTCAACCCGAACTGCTGATCATGAATGATTACTTTATTACCGGTCAAACCAATCGGGTTTGGACCTACGACCCCATGGGCTTCAATGATGTCAGTGATGCATACGGCTTGAATCAGGGCATGGAGTCAATGGGCCTCGCCGTGACGGATGCAAACGGTGACCAGCGCCCCGACCTCCTCGTTACGGGTTGGGGCGAGCTGGCATGGATGGTGAGCGACCCCAACGGCGGAGCGTGGATCGACCGGCGGGCAGCCGATGGGTACGTTGTGGCGACCGAGACGGGACAATGGGTTGGCTGGGGCGCGGAGTTTGCTGACCTCGACAACGACCAACAAGAAGAGGCGGTCGTTAGTTTTGGGTTCTGGGAACTCGCCGGCGAGGGCGATGACCCTGACCAAGTCAATGCAGTCGAGCAACCCGATGCTGTATTCGCGATGCATGGCGATGTGGTTCAGGACGACGCGGCCACTTGGGGCATCGATGACCGTACCTATGGTCGGGGAATGGTGGTGGCCGACATCGACCGTGATGGTCGAGTCGACCTCATTCGCCGCCCGGTATTTGGACCCGCAACGATTGACAGCCCTGAATGTACATCCAACCGATGGGCCACGGTCAGCCTGCGTCAGTCCGGCCCAAACCCCTTCGCCATCGGCGCCATGGTCCACGTCCGTACCGACAAGGAACAGACCCGATGGGTACGCGCGGGAGGCACAGGCCTCGCTGGCGGAGGCCCGGCAGAAGTCCACTTCGGTCTCGGCCAGCACGAATCCATTGACCAAATCGCTGTGACTTGGCCCGATGGAAAGCGCAGCGTTCACGAAGCGACGCCGAGCGACCGACACGTCGTGATCACGCGAGACTAATGCAAGGGTCCATGCTTGGCTGAACCTCAGCGCTGGGCATGCAAAGCCTCTTCAAGACGCCCGATTGTGCGTCGCGTTCATCGACGCCGACACGATGGATCAAAAAAAATTTGGGTTCGATGAAACTCTGCACTCAGCCTGCCCTTGATGGGGTTTGAAGTCGCAACCAAAGCGATCCACCCACACCCAAGGAACAAACCATGCGTACCCCACTTTTCAGCCTTTCCTCGATCACTTTGTTGTCTGCCTGTGCTACCACCGCGGACGCACCCATCAACATCACAAACGAAATCACCAACGAGGTGACGGTGGAGTCGGACTGCTGTGGATGCGAAGACGACTGCAATGACTGCGACGATGACCCTTGTGGAGATGATGATCCCTGTGGGGATGACGACACTGGCGAACCCGGTGGCGACACTGGCGAGCCCGGTGAGATGGTCAGCTTTGAAGAATTCGACCGCGCCACGTTGGAGCTCGAGGTCAATCAAGTCGATGTTGCCTTCCTAATTGACACGACCGGTTCAATGAGTGGGACGGCCAACGCCATGGCCGACGAGTTCAATGACATCGTTGACGAACTCGACTTCAGCATCCCGAGTGCCGCCTATGGCTACGCAACCTACCGTGACCACCCCCACGGCAGCTTTGCGTCACCCGGAGACCGACCGTTTGTGCTTGCCCAACAGATCACGATGGACACCATTCCCGTCCAAGATGAACTGGATGCAACCGTTACTGGCGGTGGTGGAGACACTGCAGAATCGGGCATTGAGGCGATTTACCAAGCCCTGACGGGTTCCGGATACGATCAGAATGGGAACGGAACATTCGATTCTGACGCCGATGTTATGCCGTTCAGCTTGGCGTCTGATGCTGTCTTCGCCGGGTTGGCTGGCGAAGCGCAAAACACCACTGTTGTCGGGGGCGGTACCATCGGCGGCATGGGTTTTCGTGACGGAAGCCTGCCGGTGATTGTCTACGCAACGGACGCTCCATTGCGGGACCCAGATGCGGGCATGCCCACTCCACCCGATGCGACCTTCGCGGCGGGGTCCACTGATGTCACCAACGAAGCGGCTACACTCGGAGCCCGTCTAATCGGAGTTGCGACCCAAGAAACTCCATTGGCACAGATGGAAGACCTCGCCGTTAGTACAAACTCGCTGTACGACGGTGCAGGCGACGGCACAGCGGATGACCCACTGGTCTTCCTCTGGACTGGAAGCTCAGCCGATTTCCGGAGCACCGTGGTTGACGCGATTGAAGGGATGCTGGACAACGTGACCTTCGCGACCGTCACCGCACAAGTGCAGGGCAACACCTACGGATTCACGACAAGCATCAGCCCCGCGTCCTATGCCAACGTCACCGTGGGCAGCACGGCAGCGACGCTCGACTTCGACGTGTCAATCGCAGGATCGGTTCCCGCCTCGACCATCGACCAGTCCTTCCCGTTGACCTTGGAAATCTACGGAGACGGCACCACGCTGCTCGGTACGCAGGACATCACGGTTACCGTACCCGCCTCCCTGTAAACCCACTCCACCCAACTGATGCCGGCGATATCCTCGCCGGCATCGCCAATTGGGTCTGCGGTTCTTGGAACGCGATGGCCAATACTGTGGGATAGTTCCGAGTAGCCACCGGTGACCCTTGCCCCCCCAAACCACCCCCAAACCGCTGCGTCCAGTTCAACTCTACCTCTGCGTCGCTTGCGTGGCTGCTGCACTGCTTGGATGGGAAGTACTCCTCACGCGACTGGCCAGTCTGCGCTACCACTTTCATTTTGGAAACCTCGCCGTCAGCAACGGTCTGTTGGGAATCGGGGCTGCGGCATCTTGGCTCGGCATGACCCGCCACCGATGGCGCAGTGAGCCCGCTCGTTGGGTTGCATCAAGCCTATACATTTTCGCCGGCACTCTCGTGGTCTCGATCGCCGGCCTGTACGGTTTACCGGTTCACCTCGGCACCATGAACTCCGAGGGAACGCTGCTGTTTATCTTGTTCGGTCTCGCAAGTTTAGCGCCGTTCATCGCCGGAGGGCTCGCCTTGGGTTTACTGCTCTCGGGCTGGCCTGAGCGCACAGACCGCCTCTACGGCATCGACCTTCTGGCTGCAGGCGCCGCGTGCATGTGCATTCCCCTGCTTCTTCCATTGCTTGGGATGGCCGGAGCACTCGCGTCGGTCTTAATGTTGGTGCTGGTCGCCATCGTCAGCATCCGGCCAAGCTCGATACTCAATTGCATCATCATTGCGTTGGTGGCGGCGGCTTGGGCAACGGTGGCCAATCCTGCTCCGAGCAAAATTACCCGCCCCATCATTGATTCCACATGGACACCGTTGAGCCGCGTAGACGTCGTGGATGTCCCTCCCGATCAGCGTACTATCCGGGCGCGCGGAGTGAACGTGTCGCCCGAGGATGTGCCCCCGCAGGTCGAGTTGATGCAGGACGGATCCGCCAGCACCCTGCTCACTGATTTTTCTGGACAGCCGGAGTCACGCGCCCTGTTGGCGACGGCGCTGTACTCAGCGGCAATACAGATTCGCAAGCAGGCCGATGTGTTCATCATTGGGTTCGGTGGGGGCGACGATGTGTGGGCCATCCTTGGGGGCGACCCTTCCCGGGTTGATGCGGTTGATCTGCATCACCCTGTATTGGCAGCGCACACGGAGGTGAGGCCGGAGTGGTCGCGAGCGATGATCACCGATCCGAGGGTTCAACTCTCCGTCATGGAAGGGCGGGCTGCACTGAATCGCCTCGACCGAGGCTATGACATCGTTCAGTTGACGGGAATTGACACGTGGGCCGCCATGTCGTCAGGCGCCTTCATGTTGGCCGAAAATTACCTCTACACTACCGAGTCGTTCGCGACCATGATCGATCGCTTGAGCCCGAATGGGGTCCTCCAGATCACCCGAATGGCGGCTGAAATGGAGACCCTCCGCGTGCTCGTTCAGCTTCGGTCCGCTTTGGCTCCGCGAAGCACCCGTGACTTCGCCGACTGCGTCATCGTGCTCGGATCTGCGGACCATCAGGTGGCCACCCTCCTCAGCCGAGAGGGCTTCACCAAAATCGAAACGGCCATAGTGACCGACTGGGCGGAAGCGTCCGGACTTGTCGTCCATCACGCACCCGGGGCGAACATCCCAGGCCTCATTCAAGACTACGTTGAACATCCTGACCCAAATGCCTTTGTAGAGGCCTTTCCTCGACTGATCAAACCAACGACGGACGCGAGCCCTTATTTCTTTCAATTCACCCGCTGGACTGAACCGGCTTCGGCTGCGGGCACCATTCGGGAGCCGACCTACATCTCACAAGGCAACCCCCTCTGGATCGGCGGTGTCGCACTGTACTCAGTTGCGACGGCTGTTGCGCTATTGTTTGGCCCGATTTGGGCCAATCGCCGCCGCCCAGACACTGCACGTGTCACGCGGTACTTCTGGGGAATTGGCATGGGCTACATCATGGTTGAACTGGCCCTAATGAACTCGGTCACACTGCTCTTGGGGCACCCCATGCTCGCCTTCAGTGTGACGCTATCCACCATGCTCATCACCTCAGGCTTTGCGAGCCTTCATGCTCACCGCTGGACTCAGACCCGATGGATTGCTCCTGTCTTAGCCGGACTGGTCGGTGGCACCTTGTCGCTGCTCCCCGGGCTGACCGAGGCGGCATTTGCTTGGAGTGACTGGGCTCGGGTGCTGACTTCTGCGGTCATCACCGCCCCATTTGGATTGGTGCTGGGGCTTCCCTTTGCCCACCGCATTATCAGGATCCCACCCGATCACATTCCATGGGCGTGGGCCACCAACGCATTTGCGAGCGTTGTAGGGGCAATCCTTGTCGTTGCACTATCGATGACGCTCTCGTTCGCTGCTGTGCTTTGGACCGCCGTGATGATCTACGCTTTTGTTTTGTGTACCGGTGCCCGTCAGTCACACGGTTGACTGGCTGTACCTGTGGAGAAACTGGAGCAGCCACAATCCATACAGCAGCGCCCCTAAGCCAAACGAACTTTGAAACAGCAGGCTCGAACAGGCCATCCAATAGACCGCGCGAAACATTGCATACCCGCGAGACAAACTCGACCCACTAGGTGCGGTATCGTCCGATCGCAACCGCCGGGTCGTAAACTCCCCCACGTCAATGTGGGCAACTCTTCCGTTCCACTCCACGCGCCAGCCGAGAACATGCACAGCTACGGAATGAATGGGGTCAGCGGGGGAGCGGCGCCTCAGCAAAACAAGGGAATCCTCTCCGGTTCGCCAGCGGGTCCACGAGTTTCGAACCACGGACAGTCCCACCAGCGTTACGCCGCCCGCGAAGGGAACAAACACAACCAGCGCCTGAGCCTTCACATCGACGCGAAGCACGATGTAGGCCATCGCACTAAACGCCAAACATGCGGTGCCAACGGTATGGATCTTCTCGTTGGCGGTGCCCCAAACCTGCTCAAGAACCGTCACATCCGTCGCCGACGACGCCCGATTCCGAACACTGCCGCCACCGCCAATCCGATACCAACCGGTTGCGAATGAGCCAAGGTCGAACATCCTCCGCTTGTTTTGGACGCCGTTGACGGTTCCACCTCTGGCACACTGTTTTCATCGTAGAGCTGTGAGCAGTCGAGTTCCGTGTGTTCCTCTGTATCGCCGACCTCATGAAAGGCTTGTGTCTTCTCCATCCACTCCGAGAATTGGCTGACATCTACATCTGAGAAGTCTTCAGTCAAGCCCACGGCGACCCAAAGTTTGCCGGTGAACTGCGCAGGGTTGTAGGCCACCAGATAGACGTCGGAATCTCGCGGCACGTCGAACCAATCCCGAAACAAGATCCATGAATCGGTCTGCGTAAACGGCTCAAAAAAATCGATCGGAGTGTCTACATCGTCCGTCGCAACCACCATCGCGCCCATGCCCTCCGGCAGGTCGAACGGAACGTCGGCATCGGGAAAACCCTCGGCGACAATGGCAAGGGATGGCCGGTAGTTCTCGAGGCGGTCGAGGACCGGGACCCCAAGTTCCAACCACACCTCATCAAGACCCTCGGTGTCCATGTGCAGCCAGAGCGCATCCTCCGTGCAGGTCATCTCGGCGTAGAGCGCAATCGATATTTCGGGATCGAGCACCTCGAATGCGTTGTCGGGACCCGTGTGATCGTTTGCATATGAGGGCTTGTGCGCATCTGCAGACGGAAGACCGACCAACAACCACGCAACCAGATAGTTCAACATATGACCACCTTTTGAAGAAAAATTTGAAGTGAAACACCCACTAAAAGCCATTATTACGCTTTTTTTGTGCCAAAAGCGAACCATTTTGAATATATTTTGAACACATATTGGAGCAACGATGGATTTTGAGGTCTTCTACGATGGCGACTGCCCCCTCTGCTTGAAAGAGATTCGCATGCTGCGGTGGCTTGACCGGAACAATGGTCGGATTCAGTTCACCGACATTGCCGCCGAAGGGTTCGACGCCGAAGGCACCACCGGCCTCACCTACGACCAACTCATGGCGGAGATTTACGGCCGCCTGCCGAACGGCGAGCTGGTTACGGGCATGGAAGTATTTCGCCAGCTGTATGGGGCGGTTGGCCTCGGACTGCTGTTTGCTCCAACGGCATGGGGACCCCTGCGCCCTCTGTTCGACCGTGTGTATTCGTTCTTTGCCCGAAACCGTTTGCGAATAACGGGCCGGTGCACCAATGAGACCTGTGCCCCGGCGTCCCAATGATGGGATTTGACGGTCCCATACGGGCCATCATCATCGGCGCACGGGGTGGAATCGGGGCCGCGTTCGTGAGAGCGATACACGGCGCCCAGCCCGGCAACGTAGTCTGGGCCACTAGCCGGACGGGCTCCGGTGCACCGCCAGAAGCGGATCGCACTGTGGCGGTTGACATCACTGATGAGGCATCCATCGAATCATTGGTCAATGCGGCGACCTCCGCGGGGCTTGAGCCCAACCTTGTGCTGAACTGCACGGGCGTTCTCCATACCGCTGAATACGGGCCCGAGCGCAGCTGGCGGCACCTTGACCTCAACACCATGCGGTCGGTTTTTGAGGTGAATGCTTTCGGCGTGGGATTGCTCGGCAAGCACCTGATCCCAATCCTCCCCCGGGCGGGTCGAACGGTGTTCGGCAGTCTGTCGGCCCGGGTTGGGAGCATCGGTGACAACCGACTTGGCGGCTGGCACAGCTACAGAGCCTCCAAGGCGGCTCAGAACATGCTCATCAAGGGGTTAGCCATCGAAGCCTCGATGCGTTGGAAAGGTCTCATCTGCGTCGCCTTGCACCCCGGTACGGTCGCCACCGCCTTGTCCGACCCCTTTGCGGCACGCGTGCCCCCTGAAAAGCTGTTCACACCCGACCAGAGCTGCGCCTATTTATGCTCCACCATCGCATCGCTGACCCCAGCGGCGACCGGAGGATTCTATGCGTGGGACGGTCAACCCATCGAGTACTAACCAACCAACGGAGCGACTATGTTTGGACTATTTCGGCCCAACCCCATCAAAAACCTCGAGAAACAAATCGCGCGCAAGCGGGCGGACTCAGTGAACGTGCAACGTTCAGGAGACCTGCGGGCCTATGCCTCCATGGTCGCGGAGATCGAAGCCCTCGAAGACGAGTTGATCGCAATTAGAAACCGGCCTGCAGACTGAGTCTACAGGCCGGCTTACAAATGGGAACCGCCAACGCTTTAGTTGGCGTTTGCGACGATGTCGAGCGTGAACCGTAACGGGTCGTCGTTACGCACCGCACCGCCAAGGAAGCTGTACGGGGTCATACCAAAGGAAGCGTGCTCCACATCGAATGTGGCTTGGGCATACAGTTTGCCTTGGTAGACAGTGATGTTCACCTCTGGGGAGAGCGTCGCGTCCGTCCCACGAACACGCATGGTACCTGTCACGTTGAGGTCAGCAACCGCTCCACCGTCACCCGAGCACTCCGTTGACTCGAAGGAAATCGTCGAGTACGACGCCGCGTTGAGTTGGTTGGTGTCGAGCATGTTCTCGCGGATAGTGGCTCGGTCATCGTCGGCCAGAGGCTGGGTATACCCAACAAAGTCCCGCATTCCTGGCTCGTCGACCTGCAACTGGTTGACGCTCAGCTCAAACGCAACCCGGCAAGCAGAGAGGTCGTCAAGGTTGTATTCGACCTGACCAGAGTACCCATCGGCCCGAATCACGTGGTTGTGGGCCATACCAGACAACCAAGCATCGTTATCCTTGAAGACTTGAACGTAGATCAAGCTGTTTTCGGTGTCGAAATCGTAGGTGATGGTTGGCTCTGGTTCTGGGGTTCCTCCATCGCCGCTACCGCCATCATCGTTGGCGTTGCCTTCCTCGCGATTTTCATCTTCTTCTTGAAGCTCATCCAACGGAATTTCGTCGATGTCATCACTGGGTGAAGGTACATCCGATGCATCGGTGTACTCGGTTTGAATGGGCTCGGACTTGCTGCATGCAACAGTGAAGGCTCCGAGACAGAGAACAGAAAGAATGGACGGTTTCATAATGAACAGTTCCTTTTGGTTGAACGAGTGTCCAGGGGTCCCCCCCCCGGGGATTAACTACTCGGTCGTAGATAACTGTCGCAGATTTCTTTGTCGAAACCTATTCAAACGTTTTTCAGAAAATGCGCGCATTGCTACACCGCTGTCACAATTGGGGGGTCAAAAGCCGCAGATCGGGCCCATTGGTCGGATGCCGGCGCAGGTTTTCTTTCACCGAACGTACAAGCGCCGCGAGGGATTCCCAGCGCGGCGCTCGAGTCTTGACCGACTGCTCCTAGGTGGGGTCAGGTGTCTCAACAACAGTCGCGGAGGCCACCTTCGACCCTTCGACCATCACTTCATCCAGTGCAATGGCCGTGCAGGTGACGACGCCCCCGACTCGGTCGAACCGCGTCACGTTGTAGGCTTTCCTGCCATCAGTCCCGTCTGACCACCGCAGCGTAATGAGCTCTTGGCGACGCGCTTCAAACTCTTCTTCATTGATCTGGCCGGCCTCTTTGAGCTCGACCAACTTCGCCTCACCGTACAGGTCTGTTGCCTTTGCGCTGCATGTCAGTGCGGTACCTTCGTGTGCAGTCGCCGGCGTTACCTCAACCGATATGAAGGTAGGACCGCCAGAGTAGTCAGACCATCCAGCAGCAGTTCGGCCTTCTCGAACGGCTTCTTTCACCACAACCTCGTGTCCTTCGTTGTCGAATGCGAAGGCGCGTGTCGACAGGTCAGCCATGGTGAGGGTGAAGAACACCACCATAAAGAATGCGGATGTACCCAAAATCATGTGCGTGCTTGAAGGACCGCCTTTGACATGCATAAACCACGCAATGACGAGAGATGCCTTCATCGATGCAACCACGAGCGCCCAGAAGATTGCGTGCCGCTGGACCATACCCAGTTCGCTCACGCCAACAGTCGCTACGGTCAACACCAACAGGGCGCCATACACACCCAGATAGGTCTCCAGAGAAGCGGGTTCGTGGTGGTGATCATCGTGCTCCTCTTCGACATCCGGAACGATTACGGGTCCCGGGTTGTCAACGCGGCGAACGACTGTCCCACTCTCTGATCGCTTGAGGAACGAGAATGCCTGTTCCCCCAAGACTGCAGCAAAAACAGTCGCGAGTGTTTGACCCACTGTCGGCAGCAAGATGATGAAGCAAATACCGACGGCGACCAAGCCGAAAGACACGAGTAGATTGAGAAGAATTTCCATGAGGCCTTCTATTTCACCAAGTACAGCATGGGGAACAAGAAGATCCAAACAAGGTCAACCAAGTGCCAGTAGAGCCCCAAGTTTTCAGCAAGCACATCGTTCTCAGCGGTAACGCTGCCGTTCCGGATCTTCATCGCGAGCCATCCCAGCAACCCCATGCCAATCACAACATGGAGGGCGTGAAGGCCAGTGGCGGTGTAATAGATGCCGAAGAAAATTCCCGCCATGCCTTCAACGGCACCGCCCTCGTAATGAGAGCCCGGGTAAATTCCCATGTGGAACTTATGTGCATACTCGAATGCCTTGACCACGAGGAACATGCCGGCGAGGCCAACGGTAATCCATATCCATCGAACGGCCATCACCGTCTTCTGTAACTGCAGGTCTCGGATGGCAAGGACCATGGTCAACGAGCTGGTCAACAACACCACTGTGTTTGCCGCGCCCATCCACTTGTTGAGCACCTCGGCGCCTGACAACCACGTCTGGGGGTATAACCACCGGTATGCGATGTAGGCCATGAACAGACCCGAGAAGAAGAGAATCTCCTGTGCCAAGAACAACCACATGCCCATGCTGGCGGCCGAGCGTTGTTGCTCTGCAGACTCAAAGAACGGCGCTACCCATTCGGGCTGGTCGCTCGCGTGATGAGACGCTCCCATTACTTGCTCGCCTCCGCAACCTTCTGCTCTTCCTCGGCTTCGGCACCATCGTAATCGTACGGCGTACTCGATACCGTGGGCTGGTAGTGGAAGTTGTGCTCGATGGGCGGCGAAGCCGTCTGCCACTCAAGCGACCGAGCATTCCAAGGATTTTCACTTGCGATCTCACCTCGGAACGCGCCGTAGATCAAGTAGCCAAGCGTCACGAACAATGAAGTTCCGAGGCAGATGGCTCCCACCGTCGCAATCTGATTCAAGGACTCGAACGAGGCGATGTACTCGTAATACCGGCGTGGCATTCCCCGGCTACCCACCACGAACATGGGCAGGAAGGTCAGGTTGAATGAAATGAACACCAGCGCCGATGTGATGTTGGCGAGTCGCATGGGATACATACGGCCGAACATCTTTGGCCACCAGTGGTGAAGCCCGCCGATGTAGGTCAGAATCGCACCGCCCATCATGACGTAGTGGAAGTGCGCAACCACGTAGTAGGTGTCGTGCAGATGTACGTCAATCGAGAGCGCCCCCAGAACAACGCCGGTCAACCCGCCGATCATAAAGAGTGCCAGAAATGAAAACACGTACATCATGGGCGGAGTAAATTGGATCCGACCCTTGTACATCGTGGCCACCCAGCTGAACACCTTAATCGCGGTGGGAACAGCAATGAAGAAGGTCAGGAAACTAAAGAGCACGCTCGAATAGATCGACTGGCCACTGGTGAACATGTGGTGCCCCCAGACGAGAGACCCCACAATCGCGATGGCGAGGCTCGACCCGGCAATCCCTTTGTAGCCGAAGATTGACCGCTGGGAGTGGACCGCAACCATCTCGCTGACAATCCCAAAGGCCGGGAGGATCATGATGTACACGGCTGGGTGCGAGTAGAACCAGAAGAAGTGCTGGAAGAGAATCGGGTCACCACCCAAGGTGGGATCGAAAATACCGATTCCAATGGACCGCTCAACAATCAACAGCAGCACCGTGATCGCCAAGACGGGCGTGGCCAAGATTTGGACTGCACTCGTTGCGTACATAGACCACAGCATCAGCGGAAGGCGCATCCACGTCATCCCCGGGGGTCGCATCTTGTGAATGGTGACGATGAAGTTGAGACCGGTCAGGATCGATGAAAATCCCAGAATAAACACTCCGGTCAGCGCCCACGCTACAGGCCCGACTGTGGTCGAGCTGTATGGGGTGTAGAAGGTCCAGCCTGTGTCGAATGAGCCCAGAACCATCGCCATCAACAACATCGATGCGCCCAGCATGTAGACGTGGAAACTCGTAAGATTTAGCTTTGGAAACGCCACATCCCGGGCGCCCAACATCAGCGGGAGTACAAAGTTACCCAAGACGGCTGGCGCTGCCGGGATGATGACCAAGAATACCATGATCGAACCGTGCAAGGTAAAGGCACGGTTGTACTGGTCCGCATCGAGGAGGTCTCCAGCGGCCGTGAACAACTCGATTCGAACAAGGCCGGCCATGACGCCGCCCGCAATCATAAACAGCGTCGTCGCCACCAAATACATGATCGCGATCCGCTTGTGGTCAACCGAAAATGCCCAGCTCTTCCAGCCGCGATGGGCTGCCAAGTAGCTCGGCTCAGGTGCTTCTACTGCTTCCGTTTCAGTGCTCATATCGGAGCCTCCTTATCGGATCCCAATCCCTTCAGATACACGATGAGCGCCGTGAGCTCTTCTTCGCTCAATCGACCCGCGTATGAAGGCATGACTGGACCGTATCCCTCCACGACCTTCGCGACGGGGTTTTCGATGGACTCTCGGAGATAGTTCTCATCCACGAGAACCGTCTCACCCGTTGTCAGGCGTTCTTCCCGCCCGAATACTTGATAAAGTGCCGGGCCGATGCCGCCCGCCCCCACGTCTGCAACCGTGTGGCACCCCGCACACCCACTGCTGGCGAACAATGTCGCGCCATCGACGGGCCCAGAAGCCGCTTCTTGAGCCGCTTCGACGAACGACTCGAACTCCGCCTTGCTGAGCACCGTGACCTTTGTGATCATGTTTGAATGCTTTGTCCCGCAGTACTCGGTGCAGAAGAGATCGTAGACCCCTTCTTCAGTCGCCCTAAATCCAGTAGTTGTATACCGATTGGGAACCACGTCTTTCTTCATCCGGAAGGACGGAATGAACACACTGTGAAGCACATCCGTGGATGAACCAACCAATCGCACCGGTGTGTCGACCGGGACAACCAAGCCAACGGGCTTGCCTTCCGAAACGTTCTTCGCGTCGACTTCTTCTGTCGCCTGCAGTCGTATGCCCTGTTCCGGGTAATCGAAGGTCCAAAACCACTTCTGGCCCATCACTCGGATCTCCATTGAGTCCGGTTCTGGCACCGTCATCCGAACATAATCGCGCGTACCCCAGAAGAAAATGACCCCGAGAAGTGCTGTTGGGACCAAGGTCCACGTCACCTCCAGTCCCAAGTGATCGCGTGGGGGCCGGTCCCGGGAGACGTCTGCCGATGCACGGTACCGGACTGCCAGAATAATCATGGCGCCGCATACGATCACCATTGAGATGACGGATACCCACAGGATGAACATGAATAGGCTATCAGTCCCTTCTGCGAGGGCGTTGACAGATTCCGGCATCCAAAAGCGAGGATCAAACATACTACTCTCTCCAACGTCGTCGTTCTCGACTCCAAAGGATGCCGAAAAAGAGACCAAGTCCGGCCAGGATGGTCAGTCCTCCCGCCCGCATAACACCTCTTGCCACATACGCGTTGCGCGATGAATCATATTGGAGGCACGCCAGCGCTATCTGGTCGATGAAAGACCCGATTTGACCGTCGCTTGCCTCGATTAGCGCGAATTTCAAATCCCGTGACGCCGGTTCGATTCCAGCCAAGTACTGCGACACTCGACCGTCCGGCGTCAATACGTAGGTCAGCGCCGCGTGCGCGTATTGGTCCGACGCCTCCAAGTACTCGAAGCGAAAACCAGCCGCATCCGTCAGCGTCTTGATGGCCGGCTCCGTTGCCGTGACGACCGACCAAGCGCCCCCCACACGGTCCGAGAGCCGCTTCGAAGCGCGCGCAGCCATCTCTGAAGTCTCGTCCGGATCGATGCTGACTGACACCACAGCAAAGTCATCCCCCGCAGTCATTTCCAAACCCGAAATGGACCGTGCGAGGCCGTCTTGCTGCAGCGAACACAACATGGCGCATCCCATGTAGTTGAAGGTCAACAGCATGGGCTTCTCGGCACTCATCCACTCGCGCAGAGGCTTGGATGCACCATCAGAACCCACCACAATGGTTTCAACTGGAATGAACTCGCCCCGACTGTCAATGGGCTTCGTGTTCTCCAACACAGCAGGCGGAGTAACGGCTGCAAAAGCAGTGGATGTCCACAACCCCAGCAACGCTATTCCGATAGTCCGTGTCATCTTTTACTCTCGCGGGTCCCCTGCCACTGTTGTGGAACGCACATGGTCGATTTCGGCACCCAACCACCAAGAAACGCCAGCCATCGAGATCACAACAAACACACACACACCCACGATGAGTTTGTGAAGCATCGAGTAATCGTTATCGTCGGGCTCAACCTCTGGTGGTCCGTGTTCGTGGTGGTCGCTGCTCATGAAATCGGTCTCCTGCTCGACGGGTCGAGCCTGTACGACGTCGTAACCGAAGCAAATGCTGTTGCGCAAGCCGATTGGGGCCACGACATACTAATCCGTCCATGAACAGTTTCTCACTCTCGCCACGTTCTGACAAGACCGTGTCGGCCACCAACCCAATGCAAGCAAAACAGCAACCTGCCAAAGGGCGGCGTTGAACCGCCGAAACAGGCCTTCCCAGTGCCCGAACGACGGCTGGCATCTGCTGCGCTTTGGCGCATTGCGCTAGGTCAATTCATGTGCTGTTTAGCGACCGATAGAAACTCCTCCCGAGCAGTCTTGTGATCCACGATGGGGTGCGGATAGGTGATCCCCAGTTGCACGCCCGCCACTCGAAGCAACAACTCTGGTGCTTCCCATGGTGCATGGACGAACTTCGGGTCGAGCTTGGCGAGTTCGGGCACCCAGCGCTTTACGTATTCGCCTTGGGGATCAAAACGGCGCCCCTGAGTCATGGGGTTAAATATTCGAAACCATGGCTGCGCATCTGCACCGCAGCCGGCGGCCCATTGCCAGCCCATGTTGTTCGAGGCCCAATCGCCATCCGTCAGCCACTGCATGTAGTGCGACTCGCCAAGCCGGTAATCCAATCGAAGATGCTTGGTGAAGAAACTTGCGGCGACCATCCGTGCGCGGTTGTGGACGTAGCCGGTCTCAATGAGTTGACGCGCCGCAGCGTCCACTACCGGATACCCGGTCTGTCCCGTCTTCCAAGCGGTCAAACGGTCATCATCATCAACCCATGGGAACCCTTCCCATGCTGGTTTGAATGGCGCAGACAACACTTCAGGACGATCCCACAGAGTGCTGTAGTTGAACTCTCTCCACACCAGTTCGTCTGCGAACTTGTTGCGTTCGTGTTCCGGCAGGTCGGACTCCATCACCGCGTCCCATATGCGGCGCGGGTGAAGGAGACCGAACTTTATGTCGGCGGACAAGCGGCTTGTGCCCGCCATATCCATTCGATCGCGGGCCTCGGTGTAGCGAGATGCAGGCCCGTCAATGAACGCCTTCAATCGCGCCGAAGCCGCGGACACTCCACCCTTGAGAATGTTTGGATTTCGAGTAAACCCGAGGCTCTCCTCCGTGGGTATCGCGGCCATGTCAAAGCCTTCGATATCGACCGCGGGCGGCGTAAAATGCAGAGGCGCCGCAGGCGGCGTCGCGGCCAAGGGCATGCGCCGAAGCGCTCGGTTAAACGGCGAAAATACAGCATACGGAGTCCCCGATTGACTGCGCACAGTGCCCGGCGGGACCAATGTTTCTCCCTCCAACAGAACGAGAGGAATCTCCATTCGGGCTGCGACGCGCTGGTCGCGCTTCCGCCCAACGGGTTCGGTCCATCGCATCGCAACTACCCGCGTGGCGCCAACGGTTTTCGCAAACTTCGGCACCACGGTGTCGCTGCGACCTCGGATGCAAATGAGACGACCACCACGCCGCTGGATTTCCGCCGAAAGCTCACGCAACGAATCCAGTAAAAACTGAATGCGATGCCGCATCTGCTGGGCGCGCTCGGGAGCGAAAAAAAACGGGTCCAAGACGAACAAGTGAATGGCGTCCGCACCGGCCTCTGCAACGGCGGGGGGATGGTCTAGGCGCAGGTCTTTGCCGCGAAACCAGACAATTGTGCTCACGCAACACCCTCAAGCGCATCATCCAGAGCATCGCGCCGATAGTTGAAGATTGTCTCCAGCGTTCGCCGCACAAACAACCAATGCGCGATGGCTCCCAACGGCCCTAACGGCAGGCGGTACAGCACAATGTCGCGCATTAAGGTCCCGTCTTCTGTATCTTCGAAGGTGTGGGTGTGGTGCCACAGGGCGTAGGGCCCTCGAACTTGATTGTCGACAAAAGCATCATCGGGCTCAAAACGTTCAATTCGAGTTCGCCACTTCATGGGAATGCCAAACAAGCGGATCCGATAGTCAATCAAGGTGTCTTTCTGAATGTCGATGGGAGCCGGCGTAAGGATCTCAAAGTTCAGAAAGGGCGGCGTTAATCGCTCGAGATTGAACGCATCCGAAAAAAAGTTGAACACCTTTGACCGTTGCAAAGGAATGCGTTGGTGCCGTTCGAGTTTATATGTCTTGGACCACGTAAACATGCTCTATACCTATTCAATAACTACAAAAAGTACAAACTTTACCTTAAAATAAATCATAATGACGAGATTTTGAACAGATTTTAGGATACAGTACGGTCTGAAACCGGTACAAACCGTTCGCTCTGGGGGGAGTCGCATGGCACAAACAACCAAACCATCTGCGCTGCTGAGTTCGCGCCAAGCGGCGTCCATACTCGGGGTCCACACAGCCAGCGTGAAGCGTTGGTCCGATCAGGGAGTACTCCGCTGCGTTCGGACTCCCGGCGGCCACCGTCGGTTTCATCGACAGGATATCGAGGCGCTACGCGGCCAACCAGTGGGACCCCACGCGAGCTTCAACGAACGCCTTTGGACCGCGGCGCGCCAAGGCCAACAGATGCGAGCTGAGGGCGAGTTGCTGCAGTACTGGGGACAGGTTGGACGGTGGGAACACGTGAGCGACGCCATTGGTGACATGCTGGTCGACATTGGCCGGGCATGGGTCGACGGTCAAGTAAGCATTTCGGAAGAGCATGTGGCGAGTGAGACCTTACTCCGGTCGATGGCCCGCCTGCTTATGATGATGCCGCTCCGCCCAGACGCCCCTGTTTGTGCATTGGCAACGGTACCCAATGATGAACACACAATCGGTCTGGCCATGAGCGAACTGATCCTCGCTGAACACGATTGGAAATCGTTGTGGCTTGGCCGGAACACGCCCGTGGACACGATCGTGGAGGTCATCACACGACCCGACGTGGCGATGGTCGCCTTGTCCGCGTCCGAATATTCGTGCTCCGCCGCCCACCTCGCCGAGCTCATCGCCGCCATCGCGCCGCTGGCCCGGCGGCACGGTACGCACTTGGTCTTGGGCGGAACAGGTGCTTGGCCGGACCCGCCATCGCCTGCGCATCGGGCCTCTTCTTTCCGAGACTTCGGCCTGCTCCTGCGAAACCAACTCACGTCACGACCCCTCACGCGGGCGGGCTGAGTCATGAGTGCCTCCCCTCGCGTCGGCCCGCCGCAGTCCAGCGCATTTCTTCGTAGCGTTGCACGCCTCGGAAATGTTGTGCTCGACCCAACGGTCGTCTTCTCTTTCGACCAAACCGGATTTGAGCGGCATCGCATCCAGTTCGATGCAGAAGACGACCTTCAACCGCTGACGGGTCGAACTTGCTTGGTGACAGGCGCAAATTCCGGGCTTGGCGAGGCGACTGCGCGCGCCCTAGCGACGCGGGGCGCAACGGTTGGTCTGCTGTGTCGCAACCCTGACCGAGCGACTGCGGCCGCAGCGGCGATTCAACAAGAGACTGGAAATCCACACGTGTTCGCCCACATCGTAGACCTGACATCTACCGAGTCCATCGAGGCCTGCGTGCGGACCTTGCCAGTGGAGTCCGTCGATGTGCTTGTCAACAATGCCGGAGTTCTGTTGGACTCCCGCGTGGATACATCAGGGGGGCTAGAGTCGACGCTCGCTACGA
>DEBL01000366.1:0-10813 GCA_002348535.1 Deltaproteobacteria bacterium UBA2957
TGGGATGGTGATGAGTGTGTCGACGCAATTGCGCAAAGCCTCGACGCCTTCTTCGGCTTGCTTGCGGCGACGGCGACCCTCGAAGTGGAAGGGGCGAGTCACACACGCAACGGTCAGCGCACCGATCTCCTTTGCTACTTGGGCGATCACAGGGGCAGCACCGGTTCCCGTGCCGCCTCCCATGCCTGCAGTGATGAACACCATGTCGGCGCCCACAACCAGTTCGGCCAGACGCTCGCGGTCTTCCAGAGCGGCTTCGCGCCCGACCTCAGGGTCTGCGCCAGCACCGAGGCCCTTGGTGAGTTGGCCACCGAGCTGGAACCTTCGCGGCGCCAAGGAGCGCTCGAGGTCTTGTGCGTCGGTGTTTACGACGACAAAGTCCACACCGGTCATGCCGGATTGGATCATGTTGTTCACGGCGTTTCCGCCGCCGCCGCCCACTCCGATGACTCGGATGTTGGCTTTGGATGTGTTGTTGTCTTCAACGATTTCGATGTTCATGGATTCACCTTTCAACTGCTGCTGCTTCAGAAAATCTGCGGGATGGGGAAAAGAAAAGCGTTGCTACTGCAACGGTGTGGCGATGGCGACGGATCCGACGTCCAAGTCGACCCGCTGCGGGGAAAAGAGATCGAGGCCTTGCTCTCGGATACGGTTCAGGCGGTCGAGTGCTGCGCGTGGGTCAGTGAAACCAACCACCACCTCGCTGCCTGACCGAAGCACAAGCTCGAATCCTGTGCGGTCGTCAAAGTGAATCTCGGACAGGTCAGAAACCGCAAGATGTTTATCGGTGCTGACGGCCGTATACAGATCAAGGGCTTCGGATACTATTGCGCGCGTGACGTCCGGGTTTGTGTCGAACAACGCTGGATTCACACCCGAAAGGACTGGAAAGTCCAAGAGGTTGGAGTCGGCTCGCTTAAATACCCGCGCGGTGTCATCGACAAGCCAAAGGTCTCCGATGGCCAGCAGCATGACGGGTCTGTGCTCCACAACATCGATCTCAACGGCTCCCGGAAACTTGCGTCTTGCAGTCGCCGTCTTGACCCATGGGTGCCGTTCTACCCCGCGGACCGCTCGGGCGAGGTCTGCGTTGAACAGGTGGATCCCTTTCTTGACGTCGGCAAGATGGCGCAGTTGAACACTGTCTGCTCGTTCGTTTCCGGTGAAGTCAACGGAGGCAACCTGAAATGTTCGACCGTGCGCAATTTGATCGACGACGAACCACGAAGTGCCAGAGAGGAACACAGCAGACGCTGTCCAAGTCAAGACTTGACGGAGTCGTTCACGGAACGTTCGATGTGGTGGCAGGAGGGGTGACACGGGGGGTGGATCCCGAAGAAAGCGGTGAGGAGAAAGGGAGAATGGGGGGATGGGGATGCCTCGAGGACACGAGGGCTTGGGTCGAATGTACTGCAGGAGAGCAGTCTTGACAAGGCAAGTGTTCGACTTGCCTCTCTTTTTTGTACTCTTGCTAGTGTCCTGAGCCCGCGGCGGTGGTCACTTCGGGAGCAGTGGGACCGGACGAAGACTGAATCTCGTCGCCTCTCTCATTGTGTAATTTTGCACCTTTAAGGTTCATTTCTACGAGATCCTCGAATGTTATTCCAGCGGCCCCTGCCGCCATAGGGGTCAGGCTCGTCGCAGTCATGCCCGGAATCGTGTTGATTTCGAGGAACCAAGGAGTTCCCTCCGCATCCACGATGAAGTCTGCGCGCGCTACGCCCGAGACTCCGACCAAGGAATACGCCAACTCGGCTGCGGTCTGAGCGGTTGCGGCAACAACCGGGTCGATGGGGGCGGGCACAAGGTACTCAGTCTGACCTTTTGTGTATTTGGCTTCGAAGTCGAATGTGCCAGCGAGCGGGCGGATCTCAACAACGGGCATCGCTGAGCCGTCCAACACGGCGACGGTGATTTCGGTCCCCTCAATGAACTGCTCGAGCAGGACTGTAGACTCGAACTGCGTGCAGTCTGCGAGAGCGTGCTCAAGTTCTTCTTCTGTGTGGCAGATGTGAATGCCGATCGTGGATCCGCCGTTCGGGGTTTTGGTCACGACCGGATACCGAATGGCGGTTGGAATTGGGTCACCGCGGGTCCACGTGGTGTCGGATGGCAAGCAGACCGTTGTGTCGCGGAGCAGCCGTTTGGTTGCAATTTTGTCCATCGCAATCGCGGAGGCACGGACTCCAGAACCCGTGTAGGGAATCTGCATGATTTCCAGTAACCCTTGGATGCATCCGTCTTCACCAAAGGTCCCATGCAATGCAAGCCATGCCACATCGACGCCGTACTCGCGAAGGTGCTCTGGGGTATCTGGGCCCACATCAATCTCGACTACGGTGTAGCCGCGGTTCCGCAGGGCATCCGCGACGGCGCGTCCGCTCTTGAAGGAAATGGGACGTTCAGATGACATGCCTCCCATCAAAACGCCAACGGTAAGGGTCTTCGGATCGGTCATAGTTCAGTCTCTCAATCGCGATTCGATGGGCGAATGGCGCGGTTGCGGTTTCTGGTTGGAACCAAGGATGGGAATTCGGGGTTCGAGGCTCAGTCCTCGAGTCTTTTCGACGCGGACTTTCACGCCCTTGATCAGCATGGCGAGGTCGGAAAAGCTGCCGGTGCCGAGGTGGACAATCGTGCCCGGCTCCACAGTGGAGAGGCGCCAGCTGCGAAGTCGGGTTCCAAGGACCCCCGCTCGCTTCAATTCAGCACCAACGACGGCGTCGTCCACGTCGTGGAATAGTGTTCCCGGTTTGGGTGGCGCGGCGAGCCATCGCCGTGAAGCAGCAGCCCTCCGCATTACAACGGAAACCAACACGGAACTCTCTCCAACCCTCGGAACAGGCGCTCCGCTTGGCCACTCCAATTCAATCACGCGACCGCCGCGCATCACTCGGATGCCAGTCACCAGTTCAGAGAGCTGGGCGGACGTGTCGGAATGGAGGACATCGCCGACCGATCCGGGCCACGCGCGCATGGCGTCCCAGAGGCCGCCCTTTAGGCTGTTCGGTAGGGCGGACCACAGCGCGGCTGAGCCCAAGGTGATGGCCGCATCATCGATATGGATCTGTTCAAATTCACCGCCAAGTCGAAGCACAACGCCACTCAAGCCTCCATCGCGGACCAGCCAGTCGGCAAACGGCCAATTGATGCGCCACCGCGTCCCCGCTGCGCGTGCTTCGGCGGTGAACGCCTGCAGTGCGTCGAGCGTGCGAACTTCTACCCACAGGTCGGCTGGACCTCCAACACGCAGCGGAGTGTGCGCGCGCAGCGGCTCATCGTGGCGCGCAATAATCCCCGCCACTTCCTCGATTGCCTCACTGAGTTCAGCGATTCCCATCAAGCCGCCTTGCGAGGGAAGTGCACACTTCGTTGACGTCACCCGCGCCGAGCGTGATGATGATGTCGCCCGGACGCCGGCCCTCCGCCAGTGTTGAGACCGCGTCATCGAGGGTATCGACGGTGCAGACCCCGCGATGCCCATGTTCGATCATGCTCTGGGCCAGCTTGCGATGGTCGATGTTGTCGATCGGCTGCTCACCAGCGCGGTAGACCGGGCACACAACCACCTCAGTCGCGTGATTGAAGCAGCGAACAAAGTCATCGAACAGGTCGCGAACTCGGGTGTAACGATGGGGTTGAAAGACGGCGATGATGCGACGTCCACTCCACGCATTCGCAGCAGCCTGAAGGGTCGCCCGAATCTCAGTGGGGTGATGGCCGTAGTCATCGATAATGGTCACGGGGGAGTCGCCCCCGATGTCCACCTCGGCGCGCACACTAAATCGGCGGTCCACCCCGGAAAATCCATCGAGGCCTGTCGCAATGTCGTCGAATGGAATGTCGAGCTCGAGCCCCACCGCAACAGCCGCAAGCGCATTGGATACATTGTGCCGGCCTGGCATATTGAGCTGGATACGACCCATGGACTCATCGCGCCACCGGACATCAACATGTGTGGAAATGCCATTGAATTCCACGTTTTCGCCGCGGACATCGGCTTGGGCATTGAACCCATAGGTCACAATTCTCCTGCGGATGCGGGGAATGAGGCTTTGAACGACTGGGTGGTCGAGGCAGAGGGTGGAAAAACCAAAGAAGGGAACCTTGTTGGCAAACTCACAGAAACCGTTCACAAGCGCATCCATGCTTCCCCAGTGCTCGAGATGTTCGGGGTCGATGTTTGTGACAATGGCGACCGTGGGATCAAGGAGCATGAAGCTTCCGTCCGACTCATCGGCTTCTGCAACTAAGAATTCGCCCGCGCCCAGCCGAGCCGAGGAACCCATCGAGTCGAGACGACCGCCAATCACAATGGTGGGGTCAAACCCTGCGCGATGCAGCACCGTCGCGAGCATGCTTGTGGTGGTGGTCTTCCCGTGCGTGCCCGCGACCGCCACGCCATACTTCATGCGCATCAATTCGGCGAGCATTTCCGCTCGAGGGATCACGGGGATCTGAGCGGCGTCGGCGGCGACAATTTCTGGGTTGCTTAGCGGCACTGCGGTTGACTTGACCACCACATGAGCGCCTTGCACATGAGCAGGGTCATGGCCGATGTGGATTGTGCCTCCAAGGCCGCGAAGTCGCCGTACGGCTTGGCCGGCCTTCATGTCGGATCCGGTGACGGTATAGCCTTGTGTGAGCAGAACCTCCGCGATGCCGCTCATGCCCGAGCCGCCGATACCAACAAAGTGGATTCGCTGTACTTTACCCCTGAACATTAGGCAGCCCCTACGGCTCGGGACGGTTCGTGAGCATTGGGCCATCCGGCGGCAACGGGCGAAGCGTCCGACTCGGCCGATATGCTAAGAAGAATTCCGATGATCCAAAGGTGAGACATCATTGCAGTGGCGCCGTAGCTAATGAATGGGAGCACCAAGCCCTTCGGGGGAAGAACACCCATCACCACACCGAGATTGAAGAACGCCTCGAAGCCAACCATCAGCGTCAATGTCGATGCAAGAAGCATCGAAAAGGCATCGCGCGCGTTTCGAGCAATGTGCAACCCACGCCACAAAAAGACGCCATACAGGACAATCAAGCCAATGATGGCCGCGAGGCCAAGTTCCTCTGCGACGACGGCGCCGATGAAGTCCGTCCAAGGCTCGGGCAGCCAGTGCAACTTCGCCACGGAGTTTCCGAGCCCTTGCCCCCAGAAGCCCCCTGAGTGCATCGCGACCCAAGACTGAATGACTTGGTGACCCTCGTTATCGGAGACACTCCAAGGGTCGACAAACGATGTGAGTCGCTTCATGCGGTAGGGCTCGAGGACGGCCATCATGGCAATGGATGCGGTCCCCAAGATGCCGGCAACAAAAGTGTGGGTTCCGCTCAGTCCGGCAATAAATACCATGATCGCGCACAGTCCAAAGGTGATGGCTGTCGTTCCGAAATCCGGTTGGAAAAAGATCAACGCCATGGCAGGAAGCGGAACCAGTAGGGCTTTCATCACAACCGTGGATTGCGCAATTTGGCTGCGATTTACGGCGAGAAAATCAGCCAGCACGATCAGAGCGATAATTTTCGCGAATTCGCTGGGTTGGAAGTGAACGGGACCCACACCAATCCATCGATATGCCCCGTTAGCGCCGTAACGAATGCCGGGGATGTAGCAGAGCACGAGGCCAATCAGAACCGCGCCATACAAGATGAATCGGTAGCGTCGTAGAAACCGCAACGGGGTGACTGCTGTGGCTACGCACAGGCCCAAGCCGACGCACAGGGCAATGATCTGACGCATCAGATAGTGGGATTCGTCCCCAAATCGTTCGAACGCCACCATGGCCGATGCCGAGTACACCATCACGAGCCCAAAGAGGATCAACAACGTGCTGGTGAGGATAAGCCACGGGTCAACGCTACGGTTTTTCATGCGGTCGCCTCCTGTGCGAGGGCGGTGAACGTACGGCCGCGCTCTTCAAAGTTGGAGAATTCATCAAAACTGGCGCAGGCTGGTGAAAGCAGAACATGGTCCGTCGCTTGCGCGTGCTTCGCTGCAGCATGCACCGCGTCAGCAAGCGTCGCTGCGCATTCAAGGTTCGCGTGGGATAGCGCCTCGGCGATTTCGGTTCCAGCGTGGCCAAAGCAAATGACCCAGCGCACGGTCTTGTCGAGTACGGATTGCAGTCGATTGTATTCCGCCCCTGCTTTCCCGGCGCCGCCGAGCAGAACGATCTTCGCACCTTCGAGACCGCTTATGCCCGCGATCGCCGCGTCAATGTTTGTGGCCTTTGAGTCGTTTACCCAAGTCACGCCGTGGGCCATATGGACGGGCTCCAATCGATGGGGCAGCGCCGTCAAGCAGCCGATGTGAATGTCGTCACGACGGACACCAGCAGCGACGGAAATCAAGACAGCAGCAGAGGCATTGTCCCGGTTGTGTGCACCGAGAAGCTTCAGCGGCGCCAAGTCAACCGGACCGTCATCGTGGGTTCCAGACAGCATCAACTGATCACCGGATCGGAGGATGCCGGGGTGCTGGTCAAGCCACATCCGCTGGGCCGACGTAGCGCCGTGGTTGAGAAGCCCGTTGGGATTGAGTCGCGGGCTGGCGGGTATGGCTGCAAATCCATCGTCTCCCATGTTTTCGAAGAGTCGCGTTTTGTGCGCCGCGTAGTTGCTTATGCTCTTGTGTCGCCCGAGATGGTCGTTCGCGAGGTTGAGACACACCGCGACATTGGGCGAGAGTGCACCGGGAAATTCAAGTTGATAGCTGCTGACCTCGACCACGGCGAAGTCGGGTTGGGTGTCTGCGCTCAGCAATTCGGTCAGTGGGGTGCCGAAGTTTCCGCCGACGAAGGATTGGCGACCCGCGGCTGTGAGCAGTTGGTGTGCAAACCACGCCACGGAAGATTTGCCGTTTGTGCCGGTGATGGCCAGAATGGGCACCCCGCTGCGTTGAAGACGTTCCGCCGCGAATCCGAGTTCGGATACGATGGGGATTCCTTGAACCTTGGCCTTGACCAGTTCCGGTGCGCTTGCCGGAACACCGGGACTCACGATGATGAGGTCGGAGGAGAGAAAGTCGGAGGTTAGAAAGCCCCCGTACCGATGGGTTGCACCATCCACGGTAGGGGCGTCACGGCGTCCATCCGTCACCGTCACGCGCGCCCCTTGTCGCAGGGCGTACTCTGCGGCGGAGACGCCACTGCGACCCATTCCAGCCACCAAGATGCGTCGCCCGTCCAGCATCAACGAACCTTCAATGTGGTCAAGGCGACGAGCGCCATCAGGATGGAAATGATCCAGAATCGAACGATGATCTTGGGTTCCGACCACCCCTTCTTTTCGTAATGATGATGAATGGGGGCCATCAAGAAGATTCGTTTACCCGTCAGCTTATAGGAACCGACTTGAAGGATTACGCTCACCGCTTCGAGTACAAAAATACCGCCGACCAACACCAAGAGAATCTCGTTTTTGGTGAGAATGGCCAAAATTCCGAGCGCACCCCCGAGACTAAGCGACCCCACATCACCCATAAAGATTTGTGCCGGGTAGGTGTTGTACCAAAGGAATCCAAGACCCGCGCCGACGATGGCCACAGAGAACACAGCCAGTTCTCCCGCTCCGGAAACGTAGGGGACCGATAGATATCCAGAGAACTTTGTATTTCCCGCGATGTAGGCGAGGATGGCGAAGGTCAACCCCGACGTCATGACCGGCCCGATCGCAAGGCCGTCGAGTCCGTCGGTCAGGTTCACGGCGTTCGACGTGCCGGTCAGAACCACCATACCAAACAGCACGTAGGCCCACGCGAGCCCTTCGACGCCGAACTGTGAGAAGTCGACAACGGTGTTCTTGAGGAAAGGCAGAGAAAGCTCAGGCGAGATGACGCCCGTCACAAAACCGTATGCGAGCACCCCTCCACCGATGCCAAACTGGCCAACTAGCTTCCATCGTCCGGCAAGTCCGTCCGAGGATCGCTGCATGACTTTCTTCCAGTCGTCGATGAATCCAAGAGCGCCGTACCCGAGAAGGATTGCCAGCGCCATCCAAACGACGGGTTGGTCGAGCCTCGCCCACAACAAGGTGGAGATCGCGATGCTGAGAATCATGGGGACGCCCCCCATTGTGGGCGTCCCGACCTTGTTCTCAATGTGTTCTTGTGGGCCATCATCGCGAATGATCTGCTCGACCCGCTTGGCCTTCATGTAGTTGATAAACCACGGGTAGAGCGCGTAGCAGATGGCCAAAGACGTGACCATTCCCCAAGCCGTACGGAAGGTGATGTAGCGAAACAGATTGAAGAACTGGTGCTGGTCCGCGAGCGGGGTGAGCAGGTGATACAGCATTTAGGGCGTCTCCGTTGGTTCAAGGGCTTGCAAAACGCGTTCCATTTTCATGCCGCGGCTTCCCTTGATGAATAAAATGTCTCCGGGTGCGACCTGTTCTCGAATGAGGTTCGCAAGGCTCTCTGCGTCGGGGCCACACAAGCCAGAATCGGCCATGGCTTTCGTGAAGCGCGGACCTGCGAAGCCGACGATTTCGATGCCCAGTCCCAGTGCAAGGCGTCCAATCTCTGCGTGTTGTTCGACCTCGGTAGGGCCCAACTCCAGCATGTCGCCCAAGAGTGCAATGCGCTTGCGTCCGTCGTTTGAGGGGATGGACGCAAGGGTTCGGAGATTGGCGGCGACACTCATCGGGTTTGCGTTGTAGGCATCATTGATCACCCGGGTGCCGAGGGGGCCCGGTTCAATGCGGAGCCGCATGCCTACCGGGGCATATCGAGCCAGACGATCGACGATGCCTCCGGGATTCAATCCCAAGGCGTATCCAACTGCAATGGCGGCGACGGCATTGTGTGCCATGTGAATGCCTGGGGTGGGCAGTTCGCCTGTCCAAGTGGTGGTGCCATCGGAGACGGAGTAGCGGGTATGCAGACGTTTGGGATCGATGTGGGCTGTTTGCAACTGGATGTCGCACTGCTGCGATGATCCGTAGCGCACGAGGGTGCATCCGGCGGGGAAGGTCATGTCCCGAATAAACGGGTCGTCCATGTTCACACACAGCGTATCCGTGGGTCGCGCTCCGTCGAACAGTTCGGCCTTTGCGTTGGCGATGGCTTCGATGCTGCCAAGGCCCTCGAGGTGTGCGATTCCGACATTGGTGATGACCCGTACCGTGGGCGCTCCAATGTCCTGAAGAAGCGCGATCTCCCCTGGGTGATTCATGCCCATTTCCAGAACCAAGACGTCGCACTCCGTGGGACTGGCGAGGAGGGTGAGCGGAAGACCGATGTGGTTGTTGAAGTTTCCAGCAGTCTGATGAACGTCGCCGAGTTCCTCGAGCGCGAGACCAATCATCGCACGTGTGGTGGTCTTTCCCGCGCTTCCCGTGATGCCCACGACGGGGCCATCAAAACGAGATCGAACAAACCGTCCAAGTTGCTGGAGGGCTTCGAGGCCATCGTTCACAGCAATATGGCCGTGACTCCAGTCGTCCGGCACACGCTCGGCAATCACCCCGCTGGCGCCCGCTTCGATGGCTTGAATCAAGAAATCATGGGCGTCGAAGCGTTCGCCGCGAAGAGCCAGAAACCAATCCCCGGGCTGAATGGCTCGCGTATCTGTGCACACTGAACCGCGGGCACCTCCCTTGATGAGCGCTCCGCCGCTTCCGCGAGCCAGTTCTTCGGAGGTGAGCTTCACGCGGACTCCAAAATTTGGGCTGCCACTGCGCGATCGTCAAATTCGGTGACGGTGTTTCCCATCACTTGGGTGGTCTCATGACCCTTTCCAGCGATCAAAATAATGTCGCCGTTTTTGGCCGTCTGAATGGCGGCTTCGATTGCACTTCTGCGGTCAACATCCACAGTGAAGGGCCCCTTTATGCCCGCCACAATCGAATCGATGATGCTCATCGGGTCTTCATGCCTAGGGTTATCGGAAGTCACAAAGACCCAGTCTGAACCCTCGTCTGCGGCTGCGCCCATATCGGGTCGCTTGCCAGGGTCGCGGTCGCCACCGCAGCCAAAGACACACAGGATCCGGCCCCTCGTCAAGGGACGCAGAAAGCGGAGCACAGACCGCAGGGCTTCTGGGGTGTGTGCGTAATCCACCAGCACGTGCAGTCCCCGTGTGTTTGGGACCAACTCCAATCGGCCGGGAATCGACTCAAGTTGATTGAGCCCGGATACGATGACCTCAGAATCGATGCCCAGTGCATGAGCTGCCGCGAATGCAGCAAGTGCATTGGAAACATTGTGCGTCCCCATCAGGTGGAGGTTCACCTCATGGGTGCCTGAGGGCGTGACGACGGAAAAGTGAGTGCCCGTCACAGATGAATTCAGGTCGACCGCGCGGATCATTGCGGACGGTCCCAATCCATACGTGATGCATGTACGGTTTCCCGGATTGATTGTCTCGCAGGCGGGTTCATCGGCGTTGAGCACGGCAACACCGTCCGGGTCCAAGAGATCCTCGAACAGTTTGGCCTTTGCGGCCAAGTAGGTCTCCATCGATGAGTGGAAGTCTAAATGGTCTCGGCTGAAGCTTGTGAATACTGCGACGCGAAACGGGATGGCATCGGCTCTGTGCATCACGATCCCGATGGAGCTCACCTCCATCAGTCCAGCTGCGCACCCGGCATCCTTCATACGCCGAAGGAGGGCCTGCATGATGGGCGCTTCGGGGGTCGTGTGGGTTGCTTCAATGGATTCTCCTGCTATTCGATGCCCCGTTGTGCCAATCACTCCGCTGGTGTCGCCCGCAGCCTTGATGATCGACTCGAGCATCCATGTGACGGTGGTTTTTCCATTGGTTCCCGTGATGCCAACGACTGGCATGGTATGGCTCGGGTGCCCCTC
>DEBL01000366.1:11126-12248 GCA_002348535.1 Deltaproteobacteria bacterium UBA2957
TGGTATGGCTCGGGTGCCCCTCCAGAGCGCTCGCGATGGCAGCCAATGCAACGCGCGCATTGGGGACGATAATTACGGTGACGCCGTCGCGCGCGGACACCGGCCCGTCCGCTACGACAGCGGCGACTTCGAGGTCTGGTACGAATTGTCGGGCATCCACTCGCTCGCCGCGAATGGCAACGAAAACGTCAGCAGGTCGCGCGTCTCGAGAGTCGTAAATGACCCGCTCGATTGTGCGATCTGTGGGGCCATCGATGGAAACGACCCCCAGTTGGGGAATGAGAGTAGAGAGAAGCATCACTGGTGCAGCAGGGGGAATCAGCAGAGGAGAGGAAAGGAAGGGCGACGCCCTGCGGTCGGATCACAGGGAAAATGTGGGTCGCACGGGAACGGCGGTCGACCGAGGGCGTCGCTTGGTTTTCCCCCAACGAGGAGGGGCCGGCAGGAGAGGCGCTGCAAAAATCAAAGGCAGCAGGAACAGCGGGAGCGGGATTGGCGGAAATCTTGCGTCTGGAGAAGGGGGGTGTACGGTCCACAGAGGGTGGGGAAGTGGACCGAGAAAACACCGCGGTGGGTTCCTTCTCGTTGTTCAAGGGTGCGCTCATGGGGATGAGCGCACGGGTTCCGACGTCTACGCGCCCCTCCAAGCCGGTTGGGGGAAAACGAACAGAAAGAGTGGGGGGTTGATTAGAAGAGAGGTGCTTCATTTCAAAACCACCTCCATGCGATCGCCCGGGCGTAAGGTCCGTCCAGGCCTTGGTTTCTGGTTGACGACCCGGCCCGAGCCCTCGATGCGAACCGCAAGGCCCGCCCCTTCGAGAGTGACCAGCGCATCGCGCATGCTCAGTCCGCTGAGATCTGGAGCGATCAGAAGCCCGCGCTGGGCCCATCGGAGTTCGGGCGCAGCTGTGGGCACAGTCGCCTCTGCCGCGGTCTCTGGTTCGGCCTGCGCGGGCATCCGTTCGGGGTCTGGTGGGACGCCTAACAGCCGCAGTGTGGCCTCGCCGATTTCAGAGAAAGCCGGTCCGGCGGTTTGGCCACCGTAGCGAGAACCCTTGGTGGGGTTGTCGACGACAATCGCCATCGCGATTTGGGGGTCTTCCGCGGGCACTGCGCCGATGA
>DEBL01000281.1 GCA_002348535.1 Deltaproteobacteria bacterium UBA2957
AAGGAGATGGTGCGAGTCTCCCCTCCAAGGGAGTTCCTGAGAATCCGGAACCGGGCATACCGTCGGAGCAGTCGCCGGGGGATGCGGGTGGTGTGCCCGGTGAGCCTGGTGAAGCAGGGGTGGCGGAAGAGCCTCAAAAAGGAGTGCCGGAGGATCCTGAACCCGGGATTCCGTCGGAACCAGCACCGGCCGCGGCTGGTTCAGCGAACCGCCCTGCACCGCCTCCGTCCCAAGCCGGAAGCGGTCAGCCCAGCGAGCCAACGCCTGGGGTGCCCAGTGAGCCGGAACCGGCCCCCCCGGGAAGCCCCGGGGGCGCGGCCCATAAAGGCAAGATGGATGGAGAAGAAGAACGCGGGCCAGAGGCGCTCATCCGCGGTCGAATCGATGCCCCGGGCGGTTCGGGAATGATTCGAATCGATTTATTCGATGGGGATCAGCGAAACGTAGCAGGGCCCCGGCCGAAGGTGGTTGGTGTGCACGAAATCAGCAGTCCCGGTGGGTTCGAAGTGTCAATACCGGAGTCCCACAAGCGAGTCTGGGTTGGCGCCTATCGGGATCTGAATGGCAACAATCGGCCCGACAAAGGTGAACCGTCGGGGTGGTACCCGCGCAATCCGGTGTATCTGGATTCTCTGCCATCCTCGGTCATCATATCGCTGGAGGTCGAGGGAAAAGCCTCCGGTCTTGGCCTCGACTTCGGCGAATGATGCTCGGCGTAGTGATCCCGACGCACAGCCGGCCGGAATGCTTGAAGCTGGCACTGGCCTCGGTGGCAGGATTTCCCGTTGTAGTGGTGGATGACTCGCCCTCAGGAATGGATGGTTCAGTCGATGCGAATGTGATTCGAACGACCGGAGAAGAAGGGTTCGCATGCGCTGTGAACCGGGGCATCGATCACTGGCAGCAGGCTGGATTCACCCATGTCTTGGTTCTGAATGACGATGCTGCGCTTGAAGAGGGTGCTGTAAACTGCTTGATGACCGCATGGACCGATACCGATGGCGCCTTGGCTCCGGTTGTTCATGAGCCCGATGGACCGGTCTACGGCATCGATTTACTTCGGGGCGGACGGGTTCGATTGCGGAGAACACCCGGAAATGTCGAGGCGGTGAGCGGAGCGGTGATCATGATGCGATGCACCGAGCGTTTTGACCCGAGTTACCGCCACGGGTTTGAAGACATCGATCTGTGCTGCCGATTGCGACAGCGGGGGCTGGTGGTGCGGGTTGTTGAAGATGCGCGCGCGACCCACGCCGCAGGCGGGACAATCTCGCGGCGTTCGCGTATGGCCCAACAGCGGGCGCTTTCAGGTCACCTTCGATGGGTGGGTGGCGGCCCGCGCGGCGTCTACGCTGTGGCGCTGAGCGTGGCCCAAGTGCTCCGCGACGGGGGACCCATGGAACGACTGTTTGGCGTGATCGATGCGGTCCGTGACCACCACTGGCGCGCGCCCTGACTCGAGTGGGGGTTGGCGCACACAAACGTGCCATCGGGATGATGCCGATGAACACCAGCACATCACCCCCCCAGCAGCCTACATTCTGAACCGAAAACGATGCGTAACGGAGTGGTTTAGGGAGGTCCGTCTGTTTCGGCCTGTTTCAACGCTACTGCGGCATCAATGGCTGGCTTCAGCCCCGGCTCCAGCAAAATTAGATACAGCAAAACCTCCCGCCTCGCCTCATGCAGGGCGCCGCCCTCAACGGGCGGTTCATCCGACCATAGACCTCCGATGTTCAGGGGGGCTCGCGCCCAATCGGACGAGCCTCGGGTGAGAACAGCGTACTGGCCCGGATCATAGATGGTGCCAACGAGTGCTCTGAAATCACCCGGATTTCCGATCGGGTCGAGGCGGTTTCGAAGGAAAAAAACTGCATCTGCTAGCAAGGATTCTTGTTCAGGACTGAGGGTCTGCAGAAACTCTTGCTGCGCCTCGAGTACAGACCGAATTCCTTGCAGTCGGAGTTTGAGGAGTTCTCGCTCTCGCTCTCCACCAGACCTCATTTCTTTCAAGTCGTGGGTGAACTGCGCCATCTCCGGGTCGTCCACAGGCCGTCCATCTTTCAGATGGACCCATATTTTGTCGTACACAGCGCGCTCTTGGGTGAGCCACTGAGTCGAGGCGCCGCGCTCCGCAGAGGCAATCCGCTCACGGCGGTTGTCGGCGAGGGCGCTCAGTTCACTCAACCGTGTCAGTTGCCCTTTGCTAAGGTTCAGGTGCTGCAGCCAGATGAGAATACGGACGCGGGTGACCTCGGCATCGAAGGCCGGCAATGCGGGTACGTCGTACAACAGTTGATACAGCGGTGGCTGTTGAGCACGGTCGAGATCTTTGATGGCCTCGGCGGTCGGCAGCGGCTTGGGTTCAACCGCGCAGGCCGAAACGACCATTGCAAGCGCGAAGGCGATACCGATTATGGTGAAGCGACGAGTCATGAGATCTCTACTGTAAGATAAGCCGGGCCCGATGCCGAAGTTGAAACCCCAACCCACTCCTCCCGCCGCGTATGCTGCTTTCGCTGCATTGGCGCTATGTGTTGTGGTCACGTGGCCGCTCGTGCTGTATCCCAACGACTTGCTTCTGGGGCATCCCGGCAACGACAACTGGAACCATGTGTGGGGCTATTGGTGGGTCGCAGAGTCGGTGTCGGCCGGTGTGTGGCCCCAGTGGACCAATCTGTTGTCCTTCCCCGACGGCGGTACGCTGTACTTCATCGATACGGTACAAGCGCTGATGGCGACCCCGGTGCACATGCTTGTCGGCCCAGCGATGGCTTACAACCTGATCGTCATGTTTGGGTTCGCGCTGGCGGCATGGGGGGCATGGCTGTTGGTTTATCGGGTCACAGGCGATCCGATCTGCAGCGGTATAGCGATGGTGATCTACGGCGCTTCGCCGCACCTGCTCGGACAGGCGTACAATGGAATTTCAGAGACCGTATGTGCCGGATGGCTGCCGATAGCATTGTGGTGCCTGCTGAACTTCCTCGACCGTCCCAACTGGCGGCGAGCGGTTGCGCTCGGATCGGCCATGGCGATCACCATGGTGACCAGTTGGTATTACGGTTTGTTTGCGGTCATCGCGACATCTGTGATTGTGGGGTGGCGAGCCCTGCGTCAACCGTGGATTCAGCCATGGATTCGCAGCCTTGTTCGCCTCACGGGCGCGACGGTGACGGGCTTGTTGATGGTGAGTCCGCTGCTCGTTTTGTTCCGGTCGTCGTTGGATGCGGATGATGCGCTTGTGACCCGCGATCCGGAGTTCGTTCAGGCCAGTTTGCTGTACCACAACATCACAGATGTGATCGCGTTCTTCGAGCCCACCAAGGTGCCAAGCCCAGACCTCCTCACGCTCTATGGGGAGCAGTTGGTAATTGTGATCTACATCGGATGGATTGGTCTGATTCTCTTGGGCTATGCCCTGCTTGCGACTCGCAGGCATCGCGAGTTTGGGCCTTGGGTGTGGCTTGGGATATTTTTCTTCATCTTCAGTCTCGGCCCATACCTCAACATGTTCGGTGGCATGGTGGAGGTGGACGGTCGGCGTATTCCGCTTCCGTTTCTCCCGTTGTTCGATGCACTCCCGTTGTTCAGCCGAATCTCTCACCCGTTTCGATTCGTCGTTGGTGTCAGTCTTGCGGTGAGTCTGGTCGCGGCCCACGGACTTCGCCACATGACCCGGAACGCGCGCCCCGCCACGAAGCTGGGCATCGTTGCGGCGCTGTGTGTGGGTGCGCTGGTCGAGTTTCGGTATGCGTCGCCCGCAACCCTGCCAGTTCCTGTATCCGACGCCGTCATACCAAAGGCCTACACAGAGATGGCCAATGATCCCGAGCCGGGGGCGGTGCTGGACCTTCCCATGGCGGTTCCGAACCTCGAGCGAGCGGTGTACGTCTGGTACCAGACAGAACACGGTCGGCCCGTTCCGTGGGGACTGAACGATCCGATGCCCGAGACGCTGCTAAAGAACCGACTGACGGCCACGCTGATTCGGTTTGAAGCACACCGGTCGGACAGCATGCCTCCGGGGCTTCCAGAACTGGATCTTGTGGTCGGTTCCCGCGCGCTCGCGCGGCAGGGATACCGTTACATTGTGTTGCATGAACAGCTGTACCCTCAGTTCAAGCTGCGCCAAGTTGAGGCGCTGCTCACGGGCCTGTTTGGGGCTCCCCGACGACACCCTTCTGATGGAATCCAGGTGTACACCCTTTAGGCGAATGCTACGGTGATGCGGTGCGAAGAACAGTACTAAGCGCAGTCGTTTTAGTGTGCCTTGTGGTGGTGTACGCGGCACTGAGCGCGGCCATGACGTGGCCGATGGCCACGGAGGTGGACCGGCAGGTGGTCGGCGGCGGTGAGTTTGGTGGTTGGTTGTGGCGGATTTGGTGGCACTTCCAAGAGATTGAGGCGCTGCTTGATTCCGACCTTGGGACCTTGGAGGTGCTCCGGCACCTCGTCGGACTCGGGCGCTATCCTGAAACCGGCAACGTTCTAGATGTTTTGCTCATCAGCTACCCCTTAGATCAGTGGTTTGGCTTTCCGTTTCATCACAACCTGAAGGTACTCGGCATCATGGTGGGCAATGGCTTGTGTGCCTACGCGCTCGCTCGTCAGTTTACCGACAGTCGGTTGGTAGCGTGGGCTGCTGGTTGCGTAGCGATCGCCAATCCGCTCGTGATCGTTGATGTCAATGGCACCGGCCTCCGACAAGTGCTGCTTTGGTGGTTGCTCCTGTTTCCCATTTCATTGATTCGAGCCACACGGACCAAGTCGATATGGGACGGCATGCTGGTTGGGGTATTGTTTACCCTCGTGAGTGCATTTTATTGGTTCTACGGACTGTTTGCCGGGATGTTTGCCCTCATATTTTTGGGTGGAACATGGTGGACGCAGCGGCCTCCCATCGGGAAAACGCTGCGGTGGCTAACGGCAGCCGGCGTAGTCTCTGCTTTTGGGCTGATCCTGTTTCTCTTGCCGTACTTTGCAGCCGGCTCATCGGACCCCATGCGAGGGTCGATGACGGACCTTCCTGAGCTCAGCTTCTTCTTGTCATTTCCGGCCTATGACACCGTCGCAGCAGCCCCCCTTCGGCCCACCAACTACGAGGAGAACGTCTTGAGTTCCCTTCGGCGGGTCATCGTGAGTTCATGGCCTGCAGACTACGTTCTGAATCCGTGGCACGGGGTTGGCGCCTTCCCATCCTTGGTCTTCATTCTGGGCGTCCTGCCCTGCATCGTCATCAAGCGCGCGCGCATTTGGTTGATGGTGTGGGTAGTCTTCTGGGTCGGCACCATGGGACCGTTTTTGAAGCTGGGGGCAGACAACGATTCAACCGATGTCATCTTCATTGGAGAACATGTTGTCCGGATGCCGTGGACTGTCATGTTCAAGTGGATTCCTGGGATGTCGCGGATGTTTGCGCCCTATCGAATGAGTTCGATGGTGGTGGTGTCATCGGTCGTCTTGCTCACGATAGGACTGCACGCCATTCGGGGGCGTTGGAGAGGGCCGATTGCTGCGCTGGTGGGTTTGGGTGTCAGTGCTCAACCGTTCTGGCATATCGATACCGGTCCGGTGCCGGAAGGCGTTCAAGAGCCACCGCTGTGGCGAATCCCCAGTGTCGTGAGTCCGTTCGACGTCCCCGACTGGTACATCGACCTGGAACCAGAAGGCAAGGAGGGCATCATTGAGTTGCCCCTCGAGCAGCAGCAAGACTTGATGTGTGTGTACCAAGTTTTCCATGGTCAGAAGCTCTACCGATCATGGGCAGGAGCTCCAGCAGTGCCACCATTGTTTCGGGAATCAGGCGGTGGAGAGGCCGGTGATCGCCTGCGGTGGCTGGCGGAGGGTGAGGTGGCTCACGGAGACCTCGAAGAGCAATTCTTGACCCTGTCTCGGACGCCGCTCGAGGCCGATATGTCAGCCGTCGAAGATGTGGACCTTGCAGCGTTAGTGGATGGAGGCCCATACCGATGGTTGATCGTGCACGAGCGCGGGTACTACCTCGTGGATCCCTATGAGGGAGGCGTGCTATACAGGGATGCGATTCGGCGAATCGGCGAGCGCATCAACTCGACACCGATTGAGGTCTACGAGCACGGCCTGAACATCCAAGAAGACACCCACCTGACTCGCGATGTGGCGCCCGCATGGATTCCGATGGCAGGCAAAGATGTGAGCGTGCCCCTTGACCAAGTGCCGCGTCGGATGATGATGGCAATTTTTGATTTGGAGCCATGGCGGGAAACACTGGGAGACATAGAAATTCCCACCCTTCAGCCCGCCCAGCCACCGCAACCCGGCGATGGTTCTCCCGGTGCCGCCCCGCCCATGCCGGCGCCTCCTTCGGGAACCCCTTGACACTGCTGCGCCGTCGTGCGTTGATCACGGCAGTGGAGCCCCCTCAACACCATCGGAACCTTCATGCTTAAGTCTTTATTCACTGCAGCGTTGTTTGTCGGCCTGACGGGTTGCTACGCAGCGACGCGATCAACGGTAGACTTGGGGCAAGCCGAGCGGCAACTCGCCGCTGCCCGCGCAGCCGGTGCTCCGGAGCGAGCAGTGTATGCGTGGACCATGGCCGATGAGTACATGAAGAAGGCGAGAGATGAGTGGGCCCGGTCCGACTACCAACGGGCCGATGAGATGGTGAAAAAGGCCACCAAGTGGGCTTCGAAGGCTGCAGAGTTGGCCCGGTCCGGCGAGGCCGTTCCTGCGTGGAGTGGGGAGTCGAGCATCCCTGCTCAGTCACCCCCAGCGCCTGCCGATGAGGATGGCTCGGGAGTTTGGCAGTGATGCAATGGCTTCTGCTTCTTGGATTTAGTGGATGCATGCAGGCGTCCAAGCTCCCCGGTGACCAGGATGCCCTCAAGCGCAGTCTCGACACGATGGGACAGGACCAGTGGGCTCAAGAGTGCGCACCTCGCGAAGCGGCTCTTGCAACGACCCACGCCGAATTTGTTCAAATCGAGTTTGCTCAGGGCGATGTCCGACGCGCGACGGAGCACATGGCCATCGCTCGCGAAAATGCAGACGTTGCGGTGGCCAAGGCCGAGGAGTGCCGTCCAAAGGATCGGGATGGCGATGCCATTTGGGACCATGAAGACAAGTGCCCCGATGAACCAGAAGATTTTGACGGACACATGGACGAAGACGGGTGTCCGGACTTCGACCGCGACGAAGATGGGATCGAAGACGGGTCAGACTTGTGCCCCGATGAACCAGAAGACATGGACGGGTTCCAAGACGAAGATGGCTGCCCCGAGCCGGACAACGACGGGGACGGCATTCTTGATGGAGACGATGGCTGCCCGAATGAGCCTGAGACCATGAACGGCTACCTCGATACCGACGGCTGTCCGGACGATGGCCCGAAGGGTGTGGAAATCAAAAAGGACCAGATCGTCATCAGCGAGAAGATTCTGTTCGATACC
>DEBL01000286.1:0-10801 GCA_002348535.1 Deltaproteobacteria bacterium UBA2957
ACATCGGTCTCGAGAACTCGAACATGTTCATCGAAGGCGAGGACAACAAGGATTATTCGGGTCGCGGCGTCGCGTGGGCTGGAGACACCGATGGCGATGGAACGAGTGACATCTTGGTGGCCGCACCCGACAATGACGACGCGGGCAGCAGCGCCGGCAAGGTGTACCTTGTGCGGTCTGCCGATGTACCCGGGGTTAGCAGCGTTCCGCTAAACGACCTTGAAATCGCGTGGACGGGAGCCGGTGCTGGGTTCAACTTGGGCGGGTACGTGCAGAGCGATTCGCTGTCGACTGCGGGCGACTTGGACGGTGATGGGCTCGATGACATCATGATCGGAGAACCGCTCTATAAAGGGTCATCGGGCACCCCCGACGGTCGAGTGTACGTCATCATGGGCGCTTCAGTGTCGCCGACAGATCCAACGGCTGTTCCCTCGATCACGACGGCTGACCTCATCATAGAAGGTCCAACCTACGGCCAGCTTGGACACAGCGTAGTGGCCATGGGGGATGTGAACGGTGGCGGTCGACCCGACATCTTGGTGGGTGCATCGAACGCGAGCGGAGGCCGGGGAGAGGCCTATTTATTCTACGGAGAGTCCATTCACTCGTCGAGCAGTGTCGATGTGGATACCGACGCGTCGGTGGAGTTTACGGCCGAGTCACCGGGCGACGAATTGGGCCTTCGCGTTGCATCGCCAGGCGACATTGATGCCGACGGTTTCCCCGATATTTTGGTCGGCGCGCCCAGCAACGACATTGGCTCCGAGTCGCGGGCCGGTCGGGCGTATCTGATGAAGGCCACCTCGCTCACCAGCGCATCGCACCCCATGGGAGTCGATTCTGACTGGCTCTTCAACGGCGCAAAGTCGAATGACCTTGCCGGTCATGCCATCGATGGAGTGGGAGACATCAACAAGGATGGCTACGCCGAGTTTGCCATTGCCGCGAAGGGACAAGACACCTTCGGCTCAAACTCGGGCATGGTCTACGTCTTCAATGGGGCCGAGTTGCCCATCTTCAAGACGGTTGCGCTTGCCGAGGCTTGGTACAAGATTGGCGGTGAGACGGCTGGTGATCGGGCAGGCCATGACCTTGCCGGTGCGGGCGATGTGGACTCCGATGGACGCGGCGATATTTTGATCAGTGCATACGCCAACGATGCCGGCGGACCGTCGTCGGGTCGAACCTACTTGGTGCTCGGTGACAGCCTGACGCTGGATGGCGGGTCGATGAGCCTCGGGGCGGCCGACTACTCGTTTACAGGGGAGTCCGCCGCCGACTCGAGTGGGTATGCGATCGCTGGCGGTGGTGACTGGAACAACGACGGTCTCAGCGACATTCTGATCGGTGCCTACTTGAACGACTCGACCGTCACCGACTCGGGCACGACCTATCTGTTCGTCTCACCTTCCATTTACGACTGATCGCAATGGCATTTGTCTACACCACGACCATTCGGTTCGCCGACGTTGACGCGGCGCAGGTGGTTTACTTCAGTCGCGTGTATGAGATGGCTCACGCAGCATACGAGGAGGTCATGGCTCAGTCCGGTCTGCCAATTCGCGGCGTATTCGAACGCCGGGAGTGGGGAATGCCCTTGGTGCACACGGAGGCTCAATATCGGCGTCCTTGGCGACTGGGTGAACGCGTTCGCATCACCGGATCAATCGATGAGGTCACCGACAAGAGCGTGGCGTTTACGTACCGATTCATGGACGACGATGATCAGGAACGCACCGTGGTCAATATGCGGCATGTTTTTGTTTCATTGCGGTCCTTCGAGTCCTGTTTCGTTCCTGCTGAGTTCACCGAGGCGATGCGAGGCATTGGCCTCCTTGACGAGCGCTGAACGGTCGATCTTCCCCACATCGGTGCGAGGCAGGCGCTCGACCCAATGCAGTTCTGCAGGCCGCTGATGGGGCGCTAGTTGGCTCCGCACCCAGTCGTCGAGCGCGCGGCTTGGTGTTCCGATCACGAAGGCGGCGGGTCGCTCGCCCCAGTGCGCATCGATGCGCCCAACCACCGCGACTTCGGAGAGCCCAGGCCCATTGAGCATCACCCGTTCGACGTGCGTCAGATCTACATTTTCACCACCCGAGATGATGAAAGCGTCGCCCCGCCCCGTCACCACCACACGCCCTTGGGCGTCGACGTAGCCGCGATCATCGGTGACCCATTCCCCGCCGGGTGCGATTGGGCCGCGAACAGCCAATCGGCCATCCACCACGGTAACCGTAACGCCCGGAAGGGGAAGACCAGCATCGGGGTCCAGTCGCAGGTCGCCAGGGGTACGGGTCGCCACCTGTGAGGCGGTCTCCGTCATTCCCCATGTGAGAGAAACGGGGGCATTGATGGCCCTGCACCGGCGAATCAATGGCTGCGGCGTACGGGCGCCGCCCAACAGAATCACGCGAAGATGTTGGGGAAACGGTGCGTCGGAGCGTGCATCCAACAGCGTTCTCAGCATGGTGGGAACCAGCGATATCATGGTTGCGCCGTCATCGATTGCTTGGTTGACTTCGTCGGGATCGAAGCGGTCCAAGAGTTGAACGGTGCTCGTTGCCATGGCCGACCGCATCGCGATGCTGAGGCCCCCAATGTGGTGAAGCGGAAGGCAGCATATCCATCGGTCCGAAGGGGTCTGTTCAAGATGCTGAATGCTTGCGCGCGCACTCGCTTCCAGTTGGACTTGGGTCAAGTCAACCCGACTTGGAGTGCCCGTCGTCCCCGAGGTCAGTAGTCGTAGCCATACGCCACGCGCGACCGGTTCGGCTTGGTGCCGGTCAATGGCGCTTTGTTGCACCGGTGTGGGACGCTCGGGGATGGGCATGATGGTCACACCCATGCGGTGAGCCGCGTGTAGGGTCCAGAGCGTGTCGGCCGTCGGGACCGCAACCAGAGGCTGGACAGTCGCAGCGCGCCACCCCAAATCCATGAGGTGTTCTTGGCGGGCGCGAATGGCGTCCTCGGCTTCAATGACGGACCATTGGCCTTGCGATGTGATCAGCGAATGAGTCATCTCAATCCTAAGCCCGGCAGCGTGGGTGTGTCGACGTGGCTGCCGGTCATGTCGGGCGTGACTCCATGGTCTGTTGCGAGCCAGCCACCCGTGTTGAGGCCGCATGCCCGCAAGCGGGTTGTTGGTGCCGCTGCCGCGAGGTGCAGCGCCATCATTCGACCCACTGCGCCATCGATCGTCGTGGTGACGATCGTGGCCACGTTGTATTGGTCAGCGAGACGAATGATGTCCATCGCCGCCATGGGCGTTCCAACCCGCATGGGCTTGATGACGATGGTGTCCACTGCATTGGCGGCGAGGAGTCCGTGCAGGACGGCCATCGATGTCAGCGACTCATCGGCGGCGATGTCGATCCCCCGACCTCGGAGGCGTGCCATGGCTGCAAATTGGGTTGGGTGCACGGGGTCCTCGATGGTGCGAACGCCGAGCGGTACGAATGCGTCGATGGCCGCCTCGGCGGTCGCTTCATTCCAAGCACCGTTCGCGTCAAGTCTGATGTCCACTCCCGGTCCCGCAATCTCGCGAATCCGTTGGACGGTGGCAATATCGTCATCGAGTGACTTCACGCCGACTTTGAGCTTCACAGTCTGGCAACCGAGCAGGGTGGCATGCAGCAGTGCATCGTCATCGATGTACAAATGGTTCAAGGGCACATCGCTGCGTGCGCGCGGGTTGAGTAGCCGTGCGATGGGTTGTCCTCGTCGTTGGGCCATGCAGTCGAGTAGAGCTGAACCGAGTGCATGGCGGACCACTGCAGTACTGGCGTGCGATCCGACCCATGCATCGAGTTCGGCCAAGGATGGAGGTGGATCGGTAATCTGCCCAATGCGTTCAATGTCGCGAGTAATCCGATCGGGGTCGTCGGTGCAGAGGCCGGGGAACGGCGCAGCCTCGCCGAGTCCGATGGCATCGTCCACATTCGCACGCACGAGCCATCCGGTTCGGTGCGTGGTGGTCCCTTTGGCGGTGACGAACGGTCGCCTCAGACCCAGCGCAAAAGGAGACACGGTGATCACAGCAGAAACCCCACGCCAAACAGCAGTCCGAACACCAGCTCAAGACGAGCGGCACCACCAAGATGAGGGTTGAGTGCAGGCCCATCTTTCGTCCATACGGAACGAATCTCATGGATTGCCAACGGCAAGGCGAGGGCGGGGAGTGCGGCAGCCAAGACGGGAACCCATCCCATCGTGAAGCCAATCGCAGCCAGAACGAACGGCACCGCGATGGTCAGCGCGTGCTCCAGTCTGGCGAATCGTGCGCCAAACCGTACGGCGAGGGTGCGTTTGTTTGCAGCCGCATCAGTGGTTCGATCTCGAAGGTTGTTCACCACGAGAATCGCGGTCGCCAACAGGCCCATGCACGCACCGCCGATCCATGCCGCCGGGGGTGCCGTTAGCGTTTGAACCCAGGTGGTCCCTACAACCGCGGCGAGCCCGAAAAAGACAAAGACAAATGCATCGCCCAAGCCGACATAGGCGAGGGGATAAGGTCCCCCCGTGTAGGCCACAGCGCAGATGAGGCTGGCCACGCCAATGACAGCAATGGGGACGCCGCCGACCGCGATCAAATACAGCCCGACGAGCAAAGCGCAGAGCAACACGACGCCGGTGGCAGTCAGCATTGCCTTGGGGGAGATCCAGCCTTGCTGGACCGCTCGGTCGGGCCCCACCCGGTCGGAATTGTCGGCTCCCTTTTTATGATCGAAGTAGTCGTTCGCCAGATTGGTCGCGACCTGGATCAAAATGCTCCCCACGGCTGCCGCACATGCCGGAAGCGGGCGGATTCCTCCGTGACCGTGCGCAACGGCCGTACCCACCAACACCGGGGCGAGGCCTGCCCACAGTGTCTTCGGACGCGCTGCAAGCCACCATGCCTGCACAAACGAGGGACGAGTCATACAGTCTTCTGTACAGCCTCATCGATGGCCTGCCAAGTCTCTTCATGGGCGGAACGGCTGACATCGGGGTTGATTCGAACGTGGATGACACTGACACCGACAAGGGTCAGCGCACGCGCAACGGCTGCGGTCACCTCAGCGGTGCTCTGCGGCCTAAACACTGCCGCACCATGGCCTTCAGCAATTGCCCCGATATCGGCGCGGTGCGGGGTGGTGAACCAAGGGGTGAACCCCGTTGGGTGCTGGACCATCGGCAAGTACGAAAAGATTGCTCCTCCTCCGTTGTCGAACACAATGAGCACCAGTGGATGGGTGGGCTGTGGAACGGTGCTCAGGCTCCCGGAGTCATGCAGGAAGCTCAAGTCCCCGCTCAATACGACGGTCGGGCCTTGATGAACGGCTGCTTCTCCCATTGACGTTGCGATCAAGCCATCAATTCCGTTGACCCCCCGGTTGCTGGTGACGCGAACCGAACTTGGAATGCGTGGCCCGAAGCTATCTGCATCGCGAATGGGCATCGAGCTGGCGAGCCGCAAAAGCGTTCCGGTTGGGAGCTGTGGAAGCAGGCGGGCGACAATGGACCCCTCCCAGATGGGTGCATCGGCGATGTGTCTGATTGCGCCTGCGGCAGCCGAATCAGCCTTCAACCACGCATCGAGCCATGATTGGGCAGCGGGTTCAATGCACTGAGACCGCCCTGCTTCAGCGACCTTGGCAAGCGGACATGCAAACGATGCCGTCACGGTACCCCACGGATCCCAGCGACGATTGGACGGATCGATTCGGACGGTCGCCGTGTCGGCATAGAGTTGTTGGAGGGGTTTGGAGCTTGGGGTGCCGCCGACTGATAGCAGCACAGCGGGACTGTTGTGGGCGCGGAAGGCTGCACTGCGAAGGACGCCATCGTAGTGACGGACAACATGAGTGTGTTGGCTGTTTCGGGTGGGAGACACCGGATCGCTGAGGATGGGCCATCCCAGCAGTTCAGCGAGCCGGGTCAACGCGAGAGAGTCGATGGTTTGATTCGGATCCGGTCCGGCCACAATGGCGCCTCGGTGCCCTGTGAGTAGCGAGAGGCATTCTTCGACGGACGCAGTCTCGTGTGGCGTTGGTGTGGGCGGCTCTTCGAGGGCTGAAGGAGTGTAGGGTGGCGCGGAAGCATCGGGTGCCCACAGCGGTTTTCGAAACATTGCATTGATGTGGACCGGTCCGGAGTCAGGGGCTCTTGTTGCCGCAATGGTCGTCCGTAAGGCGGCTTCAATGGATTCGATGTCGTCGGTCGCCGTTGGCGTGCCCAACTGGAGTTCGGCCCGGACATGCGCGGCGAATAGCGCGTGTTGATTCATCGTCTGAGGTGCCCCGCAGTCCTGCAGTTCCTCGGGACGATCTGCGGTCACCACAAGCAAAGGAACCTGGCTCTGGTTCGCTTCTGCAATCGCTGGGAAGTAGTTGGCCCCCGCTGAACCAGAGGTGCAAGAGAGGAGAACGGGTCGCGCGGTGATCCGGGCGATGCCCAAGGCGAAGAATGCTGCAGACCGTTCATCAATCACCGAGTGAAGCGTGATCGGCCAGCCCATCTCGTGGAGATCATGGAGGGCAAACACCAAGGGTGTGTTCCGGGCGCCAGGCGACACTACAGCATCTCGAACTCCACCGCGCAGCGCAGCAAGTGCGATCCGCATCGCTTGCTCTCGATTAAGCCGCGCAGTGTCGGTCACCGGTTCAGTCCGGTCGCCAGACCGCGCCGAACCGTTTGCAGCTTTACGCGACTCTCTTCCCACTCGTCTGCAGGGTCGGAGGTGGAGACCAACCCACATCCGGCGAAGGCCGATGCACTCTCCGGTTGCATTAGGACCGAGCGGATGGCGACCACAAACTCACCATCGCCCCGTTCGGTGAGCCATCCTACTGGACCGGCGTACCAGCCTCGGTCCAGGTGCTCATTGTCCCCCAGCCATTCCAGCGCCGACTCCCGAGGAAGGCCACCAACTGCAGGAGTTGGATGGAGCTGCTGGACCAAGTCAAAGATGGTGGCGTGCTGGGTGAGGCGCCCCTGAATGGCGGTCCTCAGGTGCTGAACATCCGGGTGTCGCACCACCTCTGGAGACGGAGAAACCTCAAGTTTATCGGTAATGGGGCGCAACGCATCGGTAATGGCTGTAGCGACCAAGTTTTGTTCCAAGCGGTCCTTGTTGCTATCGAGCAGCGATGCGCCGAGTTCGTGGTCATTGGGACCGCTGCCGCGGCGTCGAGTCCCGGCCAACGCAACAGTTTCGATGTGCTTGTCATGGAGGCGAACGAGCACCTCAGGACTCGACCCCAAGAATGCTCGACCGTCCTTGCGGCGAATCAAGAAGGTGGTCGAGTTGGTCTGACGGTCGCGCAAGGCAATCGCTGTGGCGAGGGGATCAAATGTGTGCGCTTCCGCTGGTGCGAACGACTGAGCCCGCGCGAGGACGACCTTCTGCAGCCGACCATCGGCCATCTGGCGCTGAGCAGACTCGACGCGGTCGCGCCACTGCTGCCACTCGGAATCGCAGTCTGGTTGGGCGATCGGGCGGGGGGTGTTGGGCGTGAGGTCGAGCGGCGCGGCCCGCGTCAGCCACCCCCGAAGCTGTGCCTGAAGGGTCTTGAGTTGAGGGGCGAGCGGCGCCAAGGCGGTGTCGATTGTATAGACGGCCTGTGTGGTTCCTGACTCTGTCCAAACAAGGACTTCGGGAACGCACAGTGCGGCGTCGCCCCACGGCTCCCAGTCATCGGAACGATCGGTGTCGGCCTGAAACGCGAATCCGGCCAAGCAGGCCGGGGTGGAGTTGGTGACGGCGTCGCCAGCGAGGTTTTGACTCCGCATCGCCCTCGCGATGGGGCCCCACCACTCGGTGGACTCGGCAAATCGATTGGGTCCCACCGGTCGGTGTTCCAGCAGCGCTCCGATCGCCACAAACGAGATGTCTTGCTGTGGAGATGCCCACGCCATCAAGCGCGCACCGTCGTCTTGAAGCGGTGAGAGAAGTGACCAAGGGTCAACGGCATCGAGGGCTTCGACGACGCGTACCCAGCGTAGACCGTCATCCGTCATCGCTACGCACTCCTGCGATGAGGTGGGCGACTGGAGGAAACATGGTCCGGTGGTCGGCGCGGATGCCGGCATCGCTGAGTTGGTCTACAAACTCGCCGGCAGAGCAGAACGAGTCGATGGATTGATTCAGGTAGGTGTAGGCATCGCGAAAGCCGGTGATGATGCCGCCGACGAGCGGCACAACGAGCCGATTGTAGGTGCTCTGCAACAGGCGTGGGATCAGTCCAACGGGTTGGAAAAAGTCCAGCACCACGAGGGTCCCGCCGGGTTTCAACACGCGGCTGCACTCGGCGACGGCCTTGTGCAGCTCCGGAACGTTTCGCAGTCCAAAACCACAGATGATGGCATCGACGCTGGCGGTCTCTAGGGGCAGGTCTCGAGCATCCGCGCACACAATGTCCACGGGCTCGCCCTCGCGAATCTTCGGGGCGCCGGTGGCCAGCATGACCTCGGAAAAGTCCGCGGCTGTGACGTGTGCTGCGCCGTGGTCGAGGAGCATTCGAGTGAGGTCAAGGGTGCCGGAGCACAAGTCGAGGACGCGCCCTTTGCCATTTTTACCAAGCGCAGCGATGGCCGCCTTGCGCCACGATTGGTCGAGTCCAAGGCTCAGAATGCGGTTGGCGCGATCGTACCGCGGCGCGATCTCGTTGAACATCTGCCGGACTTCGGGGGCGCGGTCCTCCGCTCCGGCGGTGGGCTTCGCAGGCATCAGGCGATTCGCTCGACGAGATGGTAAGCCAGCCGCTCGAGGGCGTCGCGATGTTCGCTGTGCGGGAGCGTACGGAGTGCGTCGAGGCCCTCCTCGACCAAGGATCGGGCTCGGGCCAGGGCGGCGTCTGTGGCCCCCGACTCGTTGACGGCCTTGAGCAGCGCCGGGATGCGCTCGGCACTCGGATTGCCGGCCCGGAGTTCGGTACGGAGTCCGTCGACGCGCTCCATAGCAATCAGGAGCGGGAGGGTCATCTTGCGCTCGGCAAGGTCTCGTCCACGACGCTTGCCGGTCGTGAGTTTGTTCCCGGTGTAGTCGAGCACATCATCGGTGATCTGGAACGCCGTGCCCACGTTTAAGCCGTAGGTGTAGAGGGCCTCGGCTGCGTCGTAGTCGTCCACTGCCCATGCGCCGGCAGCGACGCACCATGCGATCAGAGTGGCGCTCTTTTTGTACACAATCTCAAGGTACGTTTCGACATCGAGGTCGAGGTTGCCGCGATTCAACAACTGCGTCACTTCGCCCTCGGACATGGCCGTGACCGTCCACGCGAGCTTGGTCACTGCGTGATGACCGCCGTGTTCGCTGGCCAGCAGCAGCCCCCGGGCCACGCAGTAGTCCCCAGTCAGGATGACGGCGGGGTTGCCGTAGACGCGTTGAGCTGCGGCTTTGCCGCGCCGTTCTTGGCCTTCATCGACGACATCGTCATGCAGCAGACTCCCGAGGTGCAGCAGCTCACCGATGGCAGCCAAGTGCCCGATGCTGCCGCCGAACCCGGAGGCGCGTGCGCCCAGTGCCGTCAGCAATGGACGAAAGCGTTTCCCGCCCGCCATTGCGAGGTAGCGACCGATCTCCGACACCGCGGGGATGGTGACCTGCAGCTGGTTGTGAAGCTCTTCCTCTGCGAGTCCGAGGTCGCCTTGAACCAATGCGAACACGGCAGACACATCATCGATGAGGGTCCGGGGCGCGCCGGCGTGGAGTCCAGTTGGGTCTGGTCGCTGGGCTTGGATTTGCATAGAGCCTGCCTGAGGGGTGGATTCTTTCAGGAAAGTAGAATATTTCAGTCCTGATTGAAAATTAGGCCCTTCGTTAACGTTTGCCAACCGTAGATGCCATGCAAGTCGACCCAGACAACACAGACAATCACACAATCGACCCAGAAGAAGCGCTCGCTTCGGCGCGCAAACTGGTCGCCGAGGCGGTCGGCGACATTATGGGATTTTGGAACTTTAAACCGTCGATGGGTCGGGTTTGGGCGTGTCTTTATCTCTCGCCGCGGCCGCTTACTTCCGCAGAGATTGTTGCGCAGACGGGCCTGAGTGTTGGCAGCGTATCGATGACGGTTTCGGAGCTTCGCGAGTGGGGTGTTGTCACGGACTCGGGGCGATCGCGCGGACGACGCGCATTCGAGGCCGAGACCGACGTTGTGAAGATGGTGACGCGCGTATTTCGGGAGCGCGAACTCAAAATTGTTCAGGACACCATTGAGAAGCTGGAGGCCGCTGTGGCGATCCTCGAGCACCAAAGCCGCTCTTCCAGCCCGACGACCATGCTTGAGGGTCGGTTTGTCGTGACCCGCGCCAAGCGGCTCCTTGGCCTCGCGAAAAGTGGATACCAGATGCTCGATCGGTTCAGCCGCATTGGCCGTCTCGACATCGCCAGCATCCGCAACAAGCTCACTCGACGGTAGATTCATGGACGCGTCGAGCCTTGATGACTTGCAATGGGACGACCGATTTTTGAGGGAGCTTCCCACGGACCCCGACCGATCAAACCACAGCCGGCAAGTCTACGGCGCCGTGGCATCGCTGGTCGATCCGACTGCAGTTGGGAATCCGATTATCCGCAGCGTATCCACTGAACTGGCTTCGACCATGGGACTGACAGATGCGATTCTGGCGAGTTCGGGGACGGCCGCTGTGTTCGGCGGAAATGCGCTGGCGACCGGCATGCGACCGTATGCTGCGTGCTACGGCGGCCATCAGTTCGGGAACTGGGCTGGCCAACTCGGGGACGGTCGCGCCATGACCCTTGGCGAGCTGGTTGTGGACGAACGCCGGCGGTTTGAGGTGCAACTGAAGGGTGCAG
>DEBL01000286.1:11121-11304 GCA_002348535.1 Deltaproteobacteria bacterium UBA2957
GGGTGCAGGCCCAACGCCCTACAGTCGACATGCGGATGGGCGAGCCGTTCTTCGTTCATCAATTCGTGAATTTTTGTGCAGCGAGGCGATGCACCATCTTGGCGTTCCGACCACCCGAGCGTTGACTCTGGTGACCACTGGTGACGACGTGATTCGCGACATGTTCTACAACGGCAATGCGGC
>DEBL01000286.1:11639-11906 GCA_002348535.1 Deltaproteobacteria bacterium UBA2957
CCCGAGCCCGGAGCCATCGTGTCTCGTGTCGCGGAGAGCTTTATACGCTTCGGCAGTTTCCAGATCCATGCCGCACGCAACGACATCGAGACGCTGAAGGCGCTCACGACCTTCACCATTGAGCACCACTTTCCGGAACTCGCTCCGTTTAGCAAGGACGCGGTGTTGGCGCTCATTCGAGAAGTGGCCGAACGCACGGCTCGTCTGATGGCCGAGTGGATGCGTGTGGGGTTCGTACACGGAGTGATGAACACCGACAACATGTCC
>DEBL01000286.1:12215-12590 GCA_002348535.1 Deltaproteobacteria bacterium UBA2957
ATGAACACCGACAACATGTCCATTTTGGGCCTCACCATCGACTATGGGCCGTACGGATGGATCGACAACTACGACCCCGACTGGACCCCCAATACGACGGACGCGGGGATGCGGCGGTACCGATTTGGACTGCAGCCTCAGATCGGCGGTTGGAACGTGGTGCGTTTAGCCGAGGCGCTGTATCCATTGGTGGACGACATGGAGGCGGTACAGGAGGCGATCGGAGTGTATGAACCGGCGTGGGCGTCGGCCTCCGATGCAATGATTGCGCAGAAGATGGGGCTTGAAGGGCACACCGGCGACGCCGACCAACAGCTTTGGCTTGACCTCACGGGGCTTCTCCAGCGGGCTGAAACCGATATGACCCTGTTCTTT
>DEBL01000286.1:12899-13272 GCA_002348535.1 Deltaproteobacteria bacterium UBA2957
AACCGATATGACCCTGTTCTTTCGGGGGCTGGCCAACGTCATGGCAGAGTCGGCCGACCCCTTCGAGTGTGTCAGTGAATCGTTCTACACAGCGCCTGCAGACTCCCTGCGGTCCGCTTGGCGTGTCTGGCTGGTGCGGTACCTCAGCCGTGTCGCCAAGGACGAGCGTACCGATGCGGAGCGCAAGGTGGCGATGGACGCGGTGAACCCGTGGTTTGTCCTGCGTAACTACCTCGCCCAAGAGGCGATCGAGTTGGCAGAGTCCGGCGACTTTAGCCGAGTGGAGGCATTGCTTGATGCAAGTCGGACACCGTATGTTGACCAGTCCGACCAAAACCATTTTGGCCAGAAGCGTCCCGACTGGGCGCGCACC
>DEBL01000033.1 GCA_002348535.1 Deltaproteobacteria bacterium UBA2957
TTGAATTTGTCGTTAACCCATGCGTGCCAATCGGCCAGGAAAACCATAACGTTGGCGTTGGCGTCAAGCATTCGTCGGAGTTGAAGCGCAAGCACTTTCCATCCGATGTGGGCCTTTCCACTCGGTTCAAAACCAACGTAGCAACGAACCACATCGTCGCCGCTATGAGAAGTGCCGTTCCCGAGAGCATGTATCAGGTGGTCAACACCCACCGCTTCCTCGACGTGATCGATCATCAGGTGCAACCGTTTTTTTGCCTCATTGGAGAGGCTTTCGTAGTGTTCTTGAGAGGCCAGCAAGGCAGGTATGTCTTGCGTCTTGGCCATGCTATCGCCTCAAAACAAGTCGTTGAGCTTCTTGACTTGAGTTTCGGAAGGTGGGTTGCCGGATGCGACTTTCTCTTCCAGCAAAGCGATGAGTTCATGCGCCTTGTCAATGGTACTCTGGTCGAGGTTCTTCATGAGTTCCATGGATTTGTGCGCCATCTTGATGGCGGATTTTGCCTTCGAGAACTTTTTTGCGTCTTCCTTGGCTTTGTCGCCACGCTGCTTGGCGTTGTATCCAGTCGCCTCGTCGAGGAAGCCTGACCAGCGCCGACGCGATTCCATGGCTTTTTGCGGACCTTCATCGCTTTCGAGGAAAGCTCCCAATTCCGCTCCTTTGAGCTGGACAACGTCCACCGCCAGTTTTCCCGCATCGTCGTAAGACCCCTCAACCTTCACAAGCAAGCCGTAGCTTCCGGTGAACACGCCTTCAGCGTTCACGTTGATGTTGTCGAAATAGGCCGTAGCCAGTTTTGCCAAACCGGCGTTTCCACCCATGGATTTTATCAGACCTCGCTTGACGGCAAATCGCTCCATGAAACACGCAACCACCAGCGTCTCATAAGGCCACCGTCCTATCATCTTGTGTAAATACGCCGAATGGGAGATGTTTTGATGACCCTATGGGTGGGATTGTCATGCGAGGGAAGGCATGGTTTGCATCAGGCCTCGTCGCTTTGCTGCTGACGTCGCTTGCCTCTGCAGAGCTTGTCAGCAGGGTTCAACTTGAGGATGCAGGGTCGTTGGGGGACAGTGACATCGGTCTCAAAACGGGGGCTGTTTCTCCAAACGGCGAGGACATCCTCGTCGCTGGGATGAACGGGTATGCTCGGCTTTTGTCGGCCGAAGACGCCGGAAACCGTGCGCTGGATATTGAACTCGTGACGGGCCGGAGTTCGACGATTCAAGACATTGCTTGGCATCCCCGTGGAAACACGGCCATCATGGTTGGAGATGGCGGGTTTGCCATGCGATACGATTCCTACGACCACAGCGTCACGTACGTCAACGGATCTTTTTCCGTCTCGGGCTACGACCTCTCCTCCGTTGTTTGGAGACCTGGCGGCGATTTTGCTTACGTAGCCTCGACCACGGGCCAAATTTGGAAGTTTGCTGAACACACCGGGTTCGAGCTTTTGGACAACCTGGGCGAAACCCATGTTGCCGACATGGCGTGCCACAGGAACTACAACGTGTGTGTTTTGGGAACCTACGGCGAAGGCATGGCCATCATTGACGAAGGTCATGCCGTGACGTGGCTCGGTCAAACGGCAGCCCAAACTTGGGTGGGCGTGGATTGTGCCAGCCCCGTCCTAAACGAATGCGTTGGTTTTGCAAGCGGCCTGGTCAGCAAAGTTGTGGGCATCGATACCGTCAACACCAAGCAATCCACGGTGGAACCTGCGGTTCAAATCGGACTCCCCTCAGGCGATTACGTCAAGGTCTCCCGAGGGCATGACGGCACGAATCTGGCCCACATTGCTCCGCTGGGGCTGGTTCGCTACATGCCGATGAGCGGTGAGGCATTTGCCGTGTTGCTGCCGGAGGACGCTGCCGAATGGGACGAAGTTATCGCCGGCCGCAGTTTGGCCGTGGTGTGGGAAAACAGCCTCCACAACGGGTTCATCATCACCGATTACGGCAACATCATCGCCTTTTCACCGGCGGTGGAAGAGGTTGAGATGAACATCATGGACGTCCTCGTGCTTGGTGCTGTGGCCGTTTCCGTCCCCGGCGTCATCTTGGGTTTGATTTACATGAACAGCCCGTGGCTTCAACGAAAGTACCGAGAATTGAGATTTGGAAAGAAATGAGTCACTGCTTTCTATCAACCCGAGGGACATGTTGATGAAGCACCCGCGGTCCAGACATATTGAGGGTGGCGAATGGAGCCGTTTGAGGGATTGGATTTTTACAACGTTGAAAGCCTCTTGACAGAAGAAGAAATCATGATTCGGGACATGGTCCGAGAATGGGTTGACGAAGCCGTCATCCCGAAAATTGAGCACGCCTGCGAGGAAGGCGTCTTCCTTGATGAATGGCGCGTTGCTCTGGGTGAAATGGGCGTGCTTGGTGCACCACTGAAGGGCTACGGTTGCCCCGGCCTTTCCTACGTTGCTTACGGCCTTATCTGCCAAGAACTTGAGCGCGGCGACAGCGGGCTCCGGTCCTTCGCTTCTGTTCAGGGTTCTCTTGCCATGTACCCGATATGGGACTTTGGAAGCGAGGAACAGAAAGAGAAATACCTCCCAAAAATGGCTTCCGGCGAATGGATTGGCTGCTTTGGACTGACCGAGCCAGACTACGGCTCAAACCCCGGCGACATGGTCACGAAAGCCGAAGACAAAGGCGACCATTACTTGTTGAACGGCGCGAAAATGTGGATCACCAACGGTACCATCGCCGACATCGCCATCGTGTGGGCTAAACTCGACGGCGTGATTCGCGGGTTTATCATTGAGAAAGACGACGAGGGCTACAGCGCACCAGAAATGAAGGGCAAGCATTCCTTGAAAGCCAGTGTCACCAGTGAACTCGTCTTCCAAGATTGCAAGATACCCAAGGATCGAATGCTTCCCAACGTGAAGGGGTTGCGAGGGCCGTTTTCCTGCCTCAACAACGCTCGCTATGGCATCTCATGGGGAGCGCTTGGTTCCGCCATGGCGTGCTTCCACAGTGCCAAAACCTACGCACTTTCAAGAATCCAGTTTGACCACCCCATTGCGTCATACCAACTAATCCAAAACAAACTGGCGTGGATGCTGCGTGAAATCACCAAGGGACAACTCCTCGCGCTTCACTTGGGACGGATGAAGGACGATGGTTCAATGATTCCAGAGCACGTGTCGCTTGCGAAGATGAACAACGTAGACATCGCCCTCGAAATCGCGCGCACGGCTCGCGACATGCATGGCGCGAACGGGATTCTCGACGAGTACCCAGTCATGCGGCACATGGCGAATCTCGAGTCGGTAAAGACATACGAGGGAACTCACGACATCCACAACCTCATTTTGGGTCGATACATCACTGGCATCCAAGCCTTCATGTAGACAGCTTCCACATCTGCCCGTTCCGTCTGGCCCACTCCGGGTGGAACAGATGGAACGGGCAACTTGTTTGCAAACCAAACGCTCTATACCCCCATTAGTTGGGTTGCGACTCTTCGGTGGGGTCACGGGGCACCACATGGCGCTCCCACCCTGAATCAGTCCGCGTGAGTTCCGTCAGCGGCCAATAGTTCGTGTCGGCCTCGATCGTGATCATTCGGCGAATGCCGCGGAGGTCGACCGTAGCCAACCGTGTGGCATCCCCCGTGGTCTTCGCACGCATCGCCGAAACAAAATCATCGAGGGTTGGAGTTTGGACTCCGTCGACTGCGACGACTCGCCTCATTGGCCGCAAACCAAAGCGGCCAGCGGGTGACCCACGCCACCAATATGCGACGTATACCCCTGTCTGGTCCTGTCCCCGCTGTTGGGCGATTGCAAGATGGGGACTCTGAAACGCGGCGCCTCCCCACAGAACCAACCGACGGATCGGTTCAGAAGAAAGGCGCTGGCTCGTCACAACGACCTCAGTTTCCACACCATCGCGGAGAATATTCATAGTGACGGTGCCCTTTGCCGACCCAGCGGCGCTCAACTGCGTCACGACCTCCCCATTGACCGACAAGAGCAAGTCCCCCGGGCGCACGATTCCATCTGCAGCCCCGCCTTTGGTGACGCGACGGACCTCAAGGATCTGCGGCGAATCGTCGCTACTGGATGCCGCCCGCTGAACCCACTGTGGGCTCAGGCCCCTTCGTTGGGCCGCCAACACACTTTCGACACCCCATTCGATCCCCAAGGACTCTGCCCCTGATGGGTCACGAAGGAAGTCATTCACAACTGAGCCGGGAACACCGCGCCACCAGTTGTCGCCGCTCTCACTGGACAGATCCGGGATGGAGGTCCAGAATGCGCTAGCCCGACCTTTCCGATCGGCAATCACCCCTCCGACAAATGGGCGGGTACGGCTGCCCAACTGGACCAAATCCAAGTTTCGCTGCTGGAACATCGGCACAACCGGAGAGGACATGGCCAAGCCGCCAACATTGGACACCTTCAAGTTTTCAGACTCAATGCGATCGTACACCGTCATGCCTACCAAGGTGACCTTGTCACCGCGGGACAAGGTTCGACCATCAAACACAACGGGCTTCACCGTCACGTCGTCCACGATGCTCGGGTCGTATTGAACGAGGGCCAAGTTGTGTGTTGGATGCAGTGCGAAGACCCTTGCGGGAATTTCAAGTGACTCCGAGAACACCACCGATGCATCACCGAGCCCAACCGGCACCGTGTCCCGATCGACAAGAACGAGCCCACGCTCGGCATCGACGACCAGCCCCACCCCGCTGAATGAGTTGCCGTACACACCATCTGTTCGGTACGGAATGGTGAAGGTTACGGTGACCATGCCGCTTGCGAACCGCTTGGCCTTCGTACCGTCTGCGGGCAAAACCGGTGGTGCCGAGTGCCGTTGTTCACTGGGTGCCTCCACCTCAGCGAGTGGCCGGCACTGCCAAAATCGTTCGCGATCATCGCGGGCGCATCGCTGGAGTGGGAACCATGTCCGGTCCATCTTCAGTCCCGCAGACATGGGTTGATGAGGACGGGACGGCGACACCGCGGTAACCGAAAAGGTACCGCGGTCCGGAATCGTGGCGAGCGCACGCTCAAACGCATCGAGGGTCGGAACCGCCGCTCCATTCACAGCAGTAATCACCAAACCTGCTGGAACCTCATTACCAAGGATGTACCCCGCCTGAGCCACGTACATCCCCTCGGCTGGAAGTGAATAATGACGGGCCATCTGGTACGAAAACGGATGAACCACACCGTTCCCAAACTCCACATACTCGGAGGGCGACGACGCATGCAAATCCGCCACCGGGATGTCTATCTGGAGCGAATCGCCACCGCGCTCAAGCTTAACCATCAATCGCTCGCCGACATGGGTGTCAAGGACCGCCTCGAGAGCCACAAAATCTTGCACCGACTCGCCGTCCACATGGGTCACAATGTCGCCGGGCTCGAGGCGCCCATCTCCCGCGCCGCCGACCAGGGTGCGCTCGACCACCAAGACGCCGGATCCCCCAGACCGCATGAGGCGTTCGGTTGAGGGTGACAGCCCGAGCCGGCGGGCCTCGTCAAAGGTGCGATGGACGAATGTGGTGTGCAGGGTGCCCCGCGTCACTGGTTCTCCCCGCTTTATCAACGACAGTGCTCGACTGACTCGCTCCAGCGGCAGGAAGAAGCTGGACGCAGCTTTGCGTTTTGAGCCCGCGTTTAGCGCCACAACGTGGCCATTAATGTCGACGACCGGCGAACCACTCGACCCCCCGGAACTGCTCGACGCCGCTTGGATATAAAACGTATTAAAATCGTTGTACCGACCACGACCGTATACCGGTGCCGACCGATCAAGGTCGGCGAGCGTACCGGCAAGGATGCTGACTTTCTCTCCCGCATCGCTGCCCACCAACCGGATTTCTGCGCCTTGTTTTGCGTGCTTTGGGCTGAGAACAAGGGCCTTCATTGCCTGAAACTCGACATCCTCTGGGTTGTACGTGTAAAACCCGAAATCGTGCACAGGGTCCCGATAAATCGGCGTGAGCTCAATCTCTTCATCGTTTTGGAGAATCGCCTCCGTCACGACGGGCCCGACCCGAACGACATGCCGATTGGATAAGATAATTCCTCGCTCGGCGTCTACGATAAAGCCAGTCGCAAAGCTGCTTCCCGCGCCCTGCCCATCAAATGAACGCGGTGCGTAGCTCCGGATCATGACTACAGAAGGCACAACTCGTTCCAGTGTGCGTTCCCAAGATGCACCGCTTGCGGTGCTCACCAACATGCAAAAGGCAATACCAATCATGTAGGCATTGAACACCCCACAGGGGCCGGGGTCAAGGGTCCATGCTACGGGGTAATGGACGAACTGGAGAACTGCATTGGGCGACGAGTCGAAACGACTTGCCGATGGGCGCTATGAACTCTTTGAGGCCATTGGCTCGGGGGGGATGGCGACCGTTTATCGTGCACAGGACCACCGCCTTGGCGTTGCGCGAGCCATCAAGGTTTTGCTGCCTGCCTATGCGTCCAAAGACCGCGTCCGAGCCCGCTTCGAGGCCGAAGCGCGAACGATGGCCATCCTCGATCATCCCAACATCGTCCGCGTCTATGACGTTGGGGCGACCACGAAAACCGCATGGATCGTCATGGAGCTCGTCGAGGGTTCCTCCATGTTGACCCACATCGGGGACTTCGGAATGGGCATCGAAGATTGCTTAAATGTGGGCGCTAAAATTCTCGCTGCACTCGACGCTGCCCACCACCATGGGATCGTGCATCGAGACATCAAACCGCACAATGTCCTGATGTCGAACGATGGCATTGTACGCATCACCGATTTTGGAATTGCCCGCAGCGCCGGTATCTCCGAGGACTCTCTCACAAAGACCGGGACTGTGATGGGCACTTGGGCGTTTATGGCGCCGGAGCAACGGGTCAACGCGAAGAGCGTCGACCACACGGCGGATATCTACGGGGCAGGAGCCACTTTGTTTGCCATGGCCACCGGGCAGACACCCATGGATCTGTTTGCGGCAGATCTTGATCCCGACATGTTGGCCAAAGTACCCGATCCGCTGATTCCCTTGATCCGCCAAGCCACCCGATACAATCGAGAAGAACGGTTCACCACCGCCCGGGCGATGCTGAATGCCATCGAGGCGATCCGAGAGGACCTCGGGATTCAGACCCAATCGGTCCCACACACACCCGCACGCGAAGCCCCTGCAGCCGCGCCGACGACCGCGCCGCAACCCGGCTCCACTGCGGCCTCAACACCCGCGAAAAGCGGCGATGCGGAATTACCCACGGAGAACGGCCGCCCTGCAGGGATTCCCGCAAACATCACCTACGTTGACACCGATCCGATCGTCCCCTCGCCCGACGATACCCGGCCGGATCCCCACGCAACGGCAGTCCCATACCGGCCCA
>DEBL01000388.1:0-4922 GCA_002348535.1 Deltaproteobacteria bacterium UBA2957
GTGGGAGCCGTGGGAGCCGTGGGAACAGTGCGATACCGACATGACGCCCGCGTTGTCCGGATTGGCCATGATTTCATCGGCCTTGACGGTGATGTCGGTCCCTGCATTATCGCTGCAGGCTTGGTCGGCCTCACCTTTTAAAAGGTAATCGTGCGGGTTTTTGTTGATTGTGGGCAGCTTTGGAACTGGCGGTTTCTTTTTCGACATGTGCAGTTCCTCACTTGATGTGACTCGCACCGAAGGTGCTGACGCGGTCCGGGTGAGTCATAAATCGGCTGATGCCTGATAGTTCTTCGGGTCGTATTCGCTCTAATTCATTATCGCTTATTACTCGCTGAAGCAGTCGTAGATTCGAAGCTAAATCGATAGGGACCGTGCGCACGCCTTGTCCATGGTCGATGACAATGAGGTCGAACAGTGCGGTTGGAGCAAATCCTCTCGGCGCCCCGTCGTGTAGACAGATATGAATCCGAAGGGACTCAGTACCATGGTTCAACGTGAGGACGGTCGAACCATCACGGATGGGGTCGAGCGATTGAAGGACCCACCCATGGCGGAGAATCGCGCCTTCGGAAAGCGGTTGCAGAAGCCACCAGGGGGGTGGGTGTTCAACCGGCCCGGTCGAGCCCATGGCGCGTGTGGGTAAGACGGCCACTCCGGCCGCCCCCATTCCCAACGCTGCAACCATTGCACGACGTGATGGCATGTATCCTCCACATGAGACGATTCGCCGCGCTCGGTTAAGGCGACACCCCTAGATTTTAGCGCCCGGGCGGTGTGCCCGGCAAGGGTTGAGTCTGGCTTTTACCGCAACAGAAACGGTTTCTACCACTGACCGTGGGATCCGTGAGACCCGTGGGACCCGTGAGATCCGTGAGAGCCATGGGAACCATGCGACCCGTGGGAGCCGTGGGAACCGTGAGAGCCGTGAGACCCGTGAGACCCGTGGGAGCCGTGGGAGCCGTGGGACCCGTGAGATCCGTGGGAACCATGCGAGCAGTGTGTTGTGAGCATCAGGCCCGAGTTTTCGGGCTGCTCGACGAGTGAATCCGCTTTCCGAACCATGTCCGCCTCAAGTTCAGCCGTCGAGTTAGGGGCGGACCCTTCATCCCGATTTAAAAACTGCTTTGGTGTTCGGTTCAGGGAGGGGAGTCCTTTTGGCGGTTTCTTTGCCATGGGTGTAGCATATCCTGTTTTTTACCCGTCTGTGATTCGGGGCCTGTCCACAACCCAGCGTCGAAAAATCGATTCTGTGGTTCCGTCGGTATCGCCGGCCAACCTACGAATGATTGCACTGGAGATGCCCATGTGCTCGGTACACTTGAACGTATTGGGCCTTTGTCCGAACAGATCGCCGGTGTGCATGTAGTTGTGCAACGGTCGAACACCGCAGTAGGGCGCATTCCAACAGGTGCTGCATTGCGGTAGCGCATCGAGCATGGATGAAATCGCAATCGAGCGGACTGTTGGATGATTCATCGCTTCAGCCATCGAGATGGAGTCCACGGTTCCGAGCGCAAAGAGTTCATCGCCCATCGCGCTGATCATGCGACCTTCGTCCGACGGATACACTGTGCCGTCGTAGTTGTAGGCCATCTGACCGGTTCCAGATCCAACCGGTGACCGGATGTCCACAAAGTTTGGGTCATAGGGGGTCAACATTTTCTTCAAAAATATGGATGCGGTTCCCTCACAAATCTGGATCCCTTGCTTGTTCAAGTCGAGGATGTAGTCGAGCGCCTCCTCGTAAAAATCCAAATACTCCTGCTGGGTATACCCAATCATCCGCCAAGTTTTGTTCGCGAAGCCAAATGGATTGAGTGGGCGCAGATGAATGTTTCGAATGCCAAGGTCCACATAGAGGTCGATGATCTCTTTCCAATGCTCGATGGACTTCCGCGTGGTGGTCATCAATGCGTCGACATGCCAAAGTTCAGGGTCCCGGCCCATGTCGATGTACCGCTGGTTGAAATACTTGATCCAGTGGATGACATTGTCATATGCATTGCTGCCCTTTTGCCACGTGCGATTAAAGTTGTGGACTTCCGGTGGACCATCGAGACTTGTGCAAATCATGACTCCGTTTTTCATGATCCAATCTGCGTTTTGTTCATTCATGTAGGTCATGTTGGTGACCAATGAATGGTCGAGGAGTTTTTTTGCGACCTTGTTTTTCTCGTTGGAGTAGTCCACCACGAGCTTGATGGCCTCCATGTTTACGGTTGGCTCACCCCCCTGAAATTCGAAGTTGAGGTAGGGCGAGGGCGTGTTCATCGCGTGGTCAACCACCTTCCGTGCCGTTTCAAGGCTCATGTCGGTGTCGACCCGATGCATGTCCGTCCGCGACGCATGGCAATAGCGGCAACTCTGATTGCACCGCAGTGTGGTGATAACCACCGCCAAGTGCGGCCCTTGGCCCAGCCAAGACCGCTTGCGGCGGAGTTTATCAGCCATGTCTTCGAGGTCGAGGTCCGACCGTATGAATCCCTTCCGCTGCAGGCTTTTGTACTGTGGGTGACCGACCCCGATTTCGCCTTTTAGCAGCGATTGAAAGTCGGCTCGCGACAGCGTGTGCCATTCACCGGCGTCGTTGGTGAGCACTTTCCATGCATCAACATCGCCAAAGCGAAAAAATCCTAATGATTCGGGACGAATGGCCGGAGGTGTCAGGGACAGTGTCCGTGCATTCATTCGCTGGAACCCTGTCGGTGGGCTTGAATGGTCAGAAAGAGCGCATGATTGCAGAACGCGTCCACGATCACGTCGCCGTTTTCTTCATCGCCGGAAAAGGTCGCTGCTGTTGCGCCTTCCACATCTTCAAAGGTGGCTTCGATGAAGCCAGTGTAAGCTTCCTTTGTTTCCGCAAGTGCGTCGGGGCTGTATAGGTGGTGTTGGAATACTCGCCGCGTTTCAAACACTGCTGTCCTCCCAAGGCACCGAAATCTCCAGTTCATCCTCTTCCAACTCTTCGGCATCGAGTTCGGCCAGCAGGGCGTCGATGCTCGATTGAACCGGAGTCGTGAAGAACGCTCGGGCCATGGTGTACTCACGCAGGGTCGCTGTGCTTTCGGTGATTTGGATCCGGATGGCTTGGTTGAGCAACTCGTTGCCAAACTCGCCCGCGAGGGCCTCAAGTGCAGCCTCGTCGGCGTCTTCTTTGGCCTTGAGGTGCACGCAGACGATGCCGTCAGATGGTCGGTCCATGAACAGCCAGCAACGGTCTACAAACAGGTATGCAGCACCGTAGATTGCATCAATGGCGAAAAGACTCTCATCGACGTTCATCGATACGGTTCGTTCGCTCAAGGTGTACTGCAGATTGATGGGCGTGGGCGAGGTGGATTCAGCTTGGGTGCTCAAAGCAAGTTCTCCGGCCCGTAGAAGGCCTTTCGTTCTTCGTGTGTCAACATTCTTGCCATAGCGTCTAGCGTGGCGCCGTCGACCGTACCGAGTTCATTTTTTGCAATTCGTTTCGCGATTCCAGTCACAACCCGCGCGAGACTCTCGGTCGTTGGTCGCTGCCCGTCGCCGCCGTCCATCAAGCGCAGGTCGAGTAGGTGAGAGTGGGTGAGGCCCGTGTCCCTTCCCGATCGCGCGCAGAGGTGTACCTTCGCGGTTCCGTGTTGGGGGTGGAACAGTTCCATAATGCTGGCGCCCTCACGCACCGAGGACAACGTGACCAAAGTCCACCCTTTTCCCACGTTGGATCCTCGCTGGAGCGGGGCGATGAGGCACCACGGAGCTTCGGAACCAAGACCCTGGGCAAAGGCGAGGAGGCTCGCTTTCCGAGCATGAGCTGCGCTGGACCCCGTCGCCGTGCTCACCGCAACTCCTGCCACACCAGAACCGACGGCTTTCAAGAGGTCTCGACGTGTCGGCATTACCACACCCCGTTTGTGATTTGGAGTTGATAGTCGTCGCACGACACAGGCGTGGTGGACTCGCGGAAGACTTGGATGATGAAATCCGACGATAGGTCCTCGCATGTGTTCTTGAAGATCGAACCCCCATCGCAGGATTGAAGGTCACCCGGCAGGCCGCGGAACGAGCCATCGTCTCGAGTTTCGTAATACCAACTGTACTCAGTGTACCCGGTAGGCAGGCAGCTATCGGTATCGCCTCCGTCAGGGGCGTCTCGGTACACAACTAAACGATAGCCGGACGTATCGGGCGAAAACTTGACGTCGAACTTAAACATGTCTCGACCGGCTGCGATGTCCGCCGCAACATCGTCTCCGGCACTGATCACGTACCAGTCTTCATCATCTTCCTCGAGCACGTTCCCCGTGATGTTGATGGTGTCGGTTCCGTCATCATCAATGACAGGCCATTCGTCCACTGGATCATCAATGGAGTCCCCGTAGGATCCATTTTCAAACACGTCCTCAGGGTCGCAAACTTCGGTCGACACCGGCAAGGAGTCGCCCGAAACATTGCCAGCGGCGTCCGTACATGTCCCGTAGCAGGTCGATGTGTCACCCCGAACTAACGGGTCAACGGTGACTGCAAAAGTGCCAGCGGTCGTGCAGGTCTCCGAAAGCGCCCACGATGTCGCGGAGTCATTGCAGTAAAAGTCCAGTGCACACCCGGCTTCACAGGTCCCCGTCAACGTCACGAAGTCTTTGTTCCGGTGCGCGGAGGGCGGTGTAATGACGGGCGGGGGGGGAGCGGATCCATCCGTCACCGCTACGCTCGCGCTGAAGGCAGGCCCTTCATCGGTTCCGTCTGACGGGATCACGTTGCAGGTCCAGATGTCTCCATCGGCGGTTTCGAGCGGCGGTACAGACGACGACGTCAGGCCCGGCATTTCAGCGCCATCGAGCATCCATACGTATCTATAGGTAATCGGGTCGTCATCGGAGTCTGCCGAAGCAACGTCAACGAGGCAGTACAGGGTATCGGTCGGCTCGGCGACCTCGGGC
>DEBL01000388.1:5257-5800 GCA_002348535.1 Deltaproteobacteria bacterium UBA2957
GGGGTCGATCGTTGCCGCCCCGCCGGTGGGTGCGGAGTTCTCAATCGTTGTGATGGTGGAACTCACCGGATCGCCGGAACCAAACGCATCGCTCGGCGTGATGGTCACCCGAAGCTGTTGACCTCGAGCTGTTTTTTCCCACGGGAACGTGTCGGTGGTCTCGTCCGGGTCAATCTCGCCGTCAACCTGCCACGCATAGGTGTAGCTTTCCGGGTCAAGGTCTTGGTCAAACCACCCAGCAGGCACCGCGGTAAGGTCGTCCAAGGTGACGGGGCTGTCTGGAACAATGGATACGCCATCGACGCGGGGCAGGGAGTTGCCGATGGTGATGGAGGCCGTTCCCGGGTCGCTTGCGCTTCTCGGATCGCTGGCAATGACCCGAACTTCCCAGAACTCGTCACGCCGCGTGGTCCCAGCAGCGATGACCGGCGTGGTGGCGCCCGGATATTCAACGCCGTCCACCAGCCACTGGTAGTCGTACATGATCGGGTCGTCCTCTGGGTCGACTGAATCTTCGGTGATGGTTGCGGTCAGTTGTGTGCC
>DEBL01000379.1 GCA_002348535.1 Deltaproteobacteria bacterium UBA2957
ACTTAAAAACACTCGATATATTTATAATTTGCATGGTTTTAAATTACTGGAAGAAACGGGTCTTTTCAAGAAACATTGGTGGGGCGTATAGGATTTGAACCTATGACCCTCGGCTTAAAAGGCCGGTGCTCTACCAACTGAGCTAGCGGCCCAAGAGCAAAGTCGTTTTAACTGGGGAGTGCCCTACATGTCAAAGGGGTGAGTCTCGAAAAGTTCATCTCGGGGGATGACCTGTTCTCGACCGGGGCCCACGCTGATCAGGCCAGCTTGGACTCCGACCAGCGTTTCGATGCGTTCTACATAGGCCTTTGCATTGGCGGGGAGTTCGTCCCAACTGCGGCAGGAGGAAATGTCTTCTGACCAGCCTGGAACGGTTTCATAAACCGGGCTTCCTTCGAAACGATCGCCCCCGACGACGGGCTCATGCCCGATGCCGATTCGAAGGGATTCCAGTCCACTAAGGATGTCGAGTTTGGTCAAAACCAAGTGGGTCACACTGTTGAGCCGACACGCGTGACGAACCATTGGGGCATCGAACCACCCGCATGATCGGGGCCGCCCGGTGGTGGCGCCGAATTCGCCGCCCTTGGAGCGGAGTGCCTCTTCCTCATCACCATTCAGTTGTGTGGGAAAAGGACCCGAACCGACCCGAGTTGCGTATGCCTTGGCGATGCCCACGATGTTGTGAAGATCCTTGGGGCCGACACCCGTTCCCGCCGCTGCATTTCCCGCCACCGTGTTGGAGGAAGTGACGAAAGGATAGGTGCCGTGGTCGACGTCCAAGTAGGTGCCTTGAGCGCCCTCGAAAAGGATGCTCTCGTGTGCATCGATGGCATCATGGAGTGCATCCACGCCGTCACGAATGAAGGGTTTCAATCGCTCGGCCAATGGAGTGGCCCATTCGACCAACTCGTCATCCGTGGCACCCGGTGCGTCGTACCACTCCGTGAAGATTCGATGCTTCTCGTGGAGTGTGCCTTGGATGTGCCTGCGGAATCGTGCGAGGTCCAGCAGGGCTCCGGCCCGGATACCGCGGCGCGCGACTTTGTCTTCGTAGGCGGGTCCGATGCCTTTTTTTGTGGTTCCGATCTTGGCCCCGCCCAGTGCCTGCTCGCGCAAGCCGTCGAGGGTTCGGTGAATGGGGAGCACGAGGTGTGCATCCGAACTCAGGACCAGTGAGTCTGGGGTGATCGTGTGGCCGCGTTGCTCCAGTTGGTTCATTTCACGGACCAGAACCTCCGGATCGACCACCACGCCGTTTCCGATAATGCAGGTGGTATCCGGTTGCAGGATGCCGCTTGGGATGAGGTGAAGAATCACCGTTTCTCCATCGACTACGAGCGTGTGTCCTGCGTTGTTTCCGCCTTGAAAGCGCACGACGTGACGAGCATTCGCCGCCAGCAAATCGACGATTTTACCTTTGCCTTCATCGCCCCACTGCAGGCCGACAACGACGGTATTGTTGATTGACGTCACGTGTGACTCCCGCGGTTGCGTTGGGGCTCAGTTGACCGTCACGGACCTAACGAGAAGCGGCCTTCAGCGCACGTTTCGAAGTCCCGCCTTCGCTCGGGCATTCGTCTTGTCGATTTTCAGCACCGTCTGGTACTCCCGACTTGCATTCAATCCCATGCCGATCGCGAGGTACAGATCGGCGAGCTTCAAACGGATCTCAACATTTTTCGGGGACTTCGTGGATGCTGTACGGAGCAGGGACAGCGCCTTTCTCTCGTTGTTTTCAATTCGAAGAATTAATGAAGCCAGCCTGTAGTACGGGAGTCCATCGGCCGGGTCGTGCTCACACGCACGCTCATAGTGGTACATGGCCTCTTTGAAGTTTTGAAAGCTCTCGGCGCTCTCTCCGGCCTGCATGGCTTGGACTGAAGCGCTTGAGCTGGCCTCGGAACGGGCGAGTTCGTACAAGGCCCTGTACTCCTTGTTGTCAGGGTCAAACTGTACGGCGAGGTGAAGCGACGACACCGCTTTGGCGATGTTTCCTTCTTGGTAATCGGTCTGCCCCTGTTCAAAGTAGCCCTTTGCCCTTGAGTTTCGACCTCTGGCTTGCTCCTTCAGCTTTCGGAGGGCACGGGTGCGGGGGTCCATTTTCTTGCGAGCCATGCGCTCCCGTGCACGCTCCCGGGCCGCCCGTTCTTCCGGCGATAACTTCCGTCGCTTCTTTGTGCGCTGTGGCGCATCTGATGGTTTTGTGCCCGAGGCCGTTCGCCCGGGGCGCGCGGCTGCTGTCGCTACAACCGCCTTGTTGTCCCGGTTGTACCGACGCCTCCCGTCGGGGTCAGAGAGGACCTTGTAGGCCTTGGTAATGTGGACAAATACAAGCTCAAGTTTCGCCTTGTACTCGCCGAGTTCACGACGGAAATGACGGTCGGGGTGCCATTCGCGGGACAGTTGGTAATAGGCTGCTTGAATTGTGGCGTCGTCTGCACTGGGCGAAACACCAAGAATCGCGTAATAGTTCTTGGTCCTTGCATATTCGCTGAGTTGGTCGAGCAGTGCGCGCTCGGACTCGGATAGCGGGTTCGCGGTCATACGGGATCAGCATATCGAAAAACCCGACCAGATCGCTAACCTTCCGACTCGTCGACTGCAGCGCGAGGGTGTGCCGACCGATAGACCTTCAACAGGTGTGCCGCATCGACGTGGGTGTAGCGCTGGGTGGTGGAGAGAGTTGCGTGGCCGAGTTGTTCTTGGATTGCGCGAAGGTCTGCCCCCGACCCGAGCAAGTGGGTGGCGCAGCTGTGTCGTAGCGCGTGGGGATGAAGACCGCTCACACCATTCACCGCGCCAGCCTCTCGTACAATTCGCCACGCTGACCGTGCGCTGAGTCGCCGCCGGTACCGGTTGAGAAACAATGGCCCTTCCATTGGCCTCATGGCAAGCCACTCACGGATCGCATCGGCAGCCGGAGGGCCGTAGGGTACAAGCCGTTCCTTCTGCCCCTTGCCCATGACTCGGACGAGGCGGCCCGATTGGTCGAGGTCGACCACATCCAGCGAAACCGCTTCAGAAACGCGAAGGCCGGCACCGTACATCAACTCGAGGAGCGCACGGTTGCGGGTATGGAACCAACCGGTCTGGTGTGGATTTTCCACGACTGAGGATGCCTCATCTACATCAAGGAATCGCGGTGTTCTCGTCGGGATTTTCGGATTTTTAAGGCGGGCGGCCGGGTTGGACTCGATCCGATCCTCGCGAATCATCCATCGGTAGAAGCTTCGAACCGCCGCCACATTGCGAGCCATCGTGGATGCAGCGAGTGGCTGGCCTGCGGGACGACCTCGCGTACGAATGAGTGACAGCCAAGAACGAAGGTCTGTGAGTGTCGCGGTGCCGAGCGTTTGGCCGCGCGAGTCGAGGAATTCTGCGAGGTCCGCAAGGTTGGCGGTGTAGGCACGGAGCGTGTGCGGAGAATACCCTCGAAGGTCACGCAGATCACGGGTCCATTGGCGCAAATGTGGGTCCATCAAATCCACGTTACACTCTCGACACGTCAAGTGACAATAGACTTTTTCGGCCTACGGCCGGAATAGGGATCGCTTGCAATCCCTTCTGTTGAGGGGTAGACCGCCCCTCGTGCATTGATTGTTTCGGTGTGCACCGGAAACCATGCACTCCACTTTCGCGAGGTATTGAGACCCATGGGTACACCATTAGTAATTGTCGAGTCTCCCGCCAAGGCAAGAACCATCTCTCGCTTTTTGGGTAGCGATTACCAAGTCGAGGCGTCCATTGGACACATCCGAGATCTCGTCACCAAGGTGTCCGATTTGCCTCCCGGCCAACAAAAGCAACCGGGAGCGAAACTTGGCGTCGACACGGACAATGGGTTCGTGCCGTACTACGTGGTTCCAAAAGACAAGAAGGCGCAGGTCAAGGCGCTCCGCAAACAGGTGAAGGATGCCTCAGCGCTCTACCTAGCGACCGATGAAGACCGCGAGGGGGAGAGCATCAGTTGGCACCTTTTGCAGGTGTTGAAACCAGAAATTCCCGTCTATCGGCTTGTGTTTCACGAGATTACCGTTTCCGCCATCAAGAAAGCGCTTGCGAGTCCCCGCGAGGTCGATGAGAGCCTCGTAAAAGCACAGGAGGCTCGCCGGATCGTCGACCGACTTTTCGGGTATCCCGTCTCCGAACTGCTCTGGCGCAAGGTCGGACCGAATCTGTCCGCGGGGCGAGTTCAATCGGTTGCGGTTCGCTTGGTTGTCGACCGAGAGCGAGCTCGAATGGCCCACATTTCCGCCGACTGGTGGGACATTCGCGGTCCATTCATACACGGCCTCGGTGCGGTCGACGCCCACCTCACGCAATGGCAAGGTTCGCCGATCGCGACTGGGCGGAACTTCAACGCGGATGGAAAGCTCAAGGGTAAGGGGCTCGTCATCCTCGGCGAGAAAGAGGCGAAAGCTGCAGTCGAGCAACTTAAGGCAGGCAATGCCAAGGTGGAATCGGTCGATGAGCGACCCTACACCGACCGGCCGGCGCCGCCATTTACGACTTCGACCATGCAACAAGAAGCAAACCGCCGCTTCAAATGGGCCGCTCGGAAGACCATGAACACGGCCCAACGGCTGTACGAAAACGGTTGGATTACCTACATGCGTACAGATTCGGTCGCACTCTCGAAGCAGGCCATATCAGCCGCTCGAAACCTCATCGCCGGTGAATACGGTCAAAAATATCTGCCCGATGCGCCGCGGGTCTACAAGGGCAAGGCCAAGAATGCCCAAGAGGCACACGAAGCCATCCGGCCCGCAGGCGAGGAGTTTCGTTCACTCAAGGAGGCCGCAGCGGCACTCGATTCCGACCAGCGTCGGCTGTACGAGTTGATTTGGAAGCGCACGGTCGGATGCCAGATGGCGGATGCAAAAGGCCGGACCATTACCGTACGGATTGCGGCAGGTGACGGCACATTTGAGGCCAAAGGCAAGACGGTGGATTTTGCGGGATACCGACTCGCGTACGTCGCCGAATCGGACGATCCGGAAGCCGCGGCGTTGGATGCGGAACGGATCCTGCCACCCGTGGAGCAGGGTGATGTCCTCGAAGTGGGCGCTCTCGAAGCAAAAGGCCATGCCACCAAACCACCACCCCGCCTGACTGAGGCGTCGTTGGTGAAAGAACTGGAAGAGCGGGGCATTGGTCGACCCTCCACCTATGCGTCCATCATCGATACAATTCTGCGTCGTGAGTATGTCTTCAAGAAAGGGTCTGCTTTGGTTCCGACATGGACAGCAGTTGCCGTCACACGACTGCTGGAATCCGAACATTTCCACTGGTTGGTGGACTACGAGTTTACGGCACAAATGGAGAACCAACTTGACGAAATCGCTGTTGGTGAGGGCAACCGCGATGTGTATTTGAGCCGCTTTTGGGACTCGCTGAAGAACTCAGTGGAGCAGGGTACGGCTTCCATCGACCCGCGCGATGTGTGCACGCTTGATATCGGCGCAGTGGGCGAAAAGGATCTAAAAAAACTTGGTGTTGATGCCGGAACAACCGTTGTGGTTCGGGTGGGCAAGTACGGTCCCTTTTTGCAGGCTGGCGAACGAACGGCAAACCTTCCTGACGACCTTGCACCCGATGAGCTGTCGCTCGCCAAGGCCGTCGAGTTGTTGAGCGGTCCGAAGGTGCTCGGAAAGAGTGAAGAGACCGGTCAAGACATCCTCTTGGCCAACGGGCGGTTCGGCTGGTACGTACAACTCGGTGACAATGAGCAAGAAGGCAAGCCAAGGCGAAAGAGTGTCCCACGGGGCATCAAGCCCGATGGACTGGATCTTGATCTCGCCACGGCGCTACTGAGTTTGCCGCGCGATGTCGGCGCGCACCCAGATTCTGGGGAGCCCATTGTCGCCGACTACGGCCGCTACGGCCCCTACGTCAAATCAGGGAAAGAGACTCGTAGCATCCGCGACAAAAATCCAATGAAGGTTCTCGAAATCACCGTTGAGGAAGCCCTCGAAATGCTCGCACGACCCAAGGGGCGTCGCGGTGCGGAAGTTCTCAAGGAAATGGGTGAGGATCCCAAGACCAAGAAAGCCATCAAGCTGATGGACGGTCGGTATGGGCCCTACGTGACCGACGGAGAGACCAACGCGAGCTTGGGCAAGGCTCACAACGCCGACACGCTGACTCTGGAAACGGCTGTCGAGCTCATTCGCGAGCGTGAAAAGGCACCCAAGCGGAAACGGCCAGCTCGTCGCCGGAAAAAATAGCTTTCGGTTGAAGCTTCAGTAAAAGAGCAGGCCCCACTCCCGCTCGACCATGCGTCGAGCTTCGCCCTCAAGTTGGGGAAGCCGGTCGAACAGTGCCATCGACGCCACACGTCGAACATCTTCAAACGAGATCGTCGCCATGCCATGGCGGTTGAGGGGTTTGTCAATCGAGGCGAGGACCTGATTGACTTGATCAAGGCTGGGCTCATCGAGATGGCCGAGATCCACCAGAGCATCAAGGAGGGCGCTCGCGCGACTGTCCAGTTCAAAGATGGGTGGAAACGGTGTGGGTTCGGTCATGGACAACTCCGGAGGGACCACTGACCGCCGGATAACCTCACGAGCCAGCCCGTCAACTCCAGAGCGGACAGATGGGCGTTGACCACGGGCACCGGTAATCCAGTCAGCGCGACCACATGTCCGACGGTGGTTCCTGTGCCGAGGGCTTCGACCACTCGCTGTTGCTCCTCGCAATGGGATACCGGCTTCTGGATAATCTGGTCGGGAATGCCCAGTGCCATCCGCACATCGTTCGCATTCCGAACGGGCGTGGCTCCATCGATCAATAAAGAGTTGCATCCTTCGCTATGGCGATCCATGGGGTGACCTGGAATCACGAACAACTCGCGTCCTTGGTCGAGCGCGTGTCGAGCCGTGATTAAGCTGCCCGATCGTAGGCCGGCTTCGATGACGATTGTGCCAATCGAAATCCCCGAAACCACCCGGTTTCGGAGGGGAAAGGTCCACTTGGACGGGGGGTGTCGCGGTAAGAACTCGCTAAGAATCAACCCGCCAGCGGCCACGATGGATTCAATGGGGCCTCGCTTTGGTCCGTTTAGGGCCGACTCTATCCCTTGCCCGAGCACGGCAATGGTGCGCGATGGAGCCGCGAAATGCACCGCATGGTCAATGCCATAGGCGATACCGCTCACGGTAACTGCCCTCGTTCTCGTGAGTTCATGGGCGAGAGTTTGTGCCATGAGTTTTCCACGACCAGTGCACTTTCGAGCGCCCACTAGCGCTACACAAGGTTCCTGCAGCAGCGCCAAGTTGCCCATATAAAACAGCACCGGCGGCGCGAAGGGGAGCGGACGCAGTCGATCCGGAAAATCAACATCGGGTAGGCGAACAAAGGGCTGATTCGACTGGGTCGGACCCCATGTCCGCAATCGACGTCGGTGGTCAGGATGAACGCCTGCCTGAGCGAGAGTACGGTCGGATAACGGAGTTTCAGCGCCGGATAGGTCGATCCGACCGCTCAATGTCGCAGCGGCATGCCAGAATCCAGTTAGCGTATGCATGAGCACCTCGAGGGTACCCACAAGTGTTCGAGATCAGCACCAAGGTGTGCACCGGACGGGCGTTCGGCAACCGCGGTCGGTCAGTTCATGCGCGTTACGATTTCTGCGCCCACTGGAATGCTGCGGCTGGCATCTGTAACAACGGCTGTAGCCGAGTAGTCATCGACGCGGACCACGACCAAGCGACCCACCACGCTCGGCGGCAAGGCGGGGTCTGGGCGGCGCGTGTCGACCACTTCGTCTCTGCGGGACACCACGTAGAATGTGTTGCCGACGCGGACGCCGTCGGCGCGACCACGGTCAATGAACACGGTCTCTCCCGTCGAGGATAGAACCTGCTCTTGGGACATACGCGCCACGATCTGACCCTCAAGGTCTCCGGTTGGAGGACCCACCTCCAACTCGACGGTGATCGGCATAGCCGGACCGACCATGTCGCCACGATGCAGCTCTTGGTAAGACTCTCGTACGGTGGCACTGAGGTAGTCTCCGTACTTGTGGATGACTTTTAACTCGCCCACAACTTTGTAGAGATTGCCGTACTTTTGACGCCGGATGCTCGGGTGCCGAACCTTGCGTTTTGTTCGGCGAAAAACAGACAAGATGTCGCCGCATTCGTAGGCGTCGGGGTCATCCACGCGCACGTAGACAAGATCGTCTTCGGACAGCATGGTGGACGAAGATCGGGCCTTCGCAACCTCTCCAAATACCTCAAGGTTGCGCTTTCGGCGCAAGAATGCGGGTGCGATGTATCGGTCAGCCTCGATGGTGTCGCTGAAGCGAATATCGGGTCCGCACTCCACTTCGACCTCAGCAAAGTCGAGACCATCCACGCTGAATCCATCGCGCTCGGTTTCGAGTTCGACGCTGGGGGGCTCGATAAGGGACCCCATGCGAAAGACGATGCGATTACCGGGATAGATCCAGTGCGGGTTTGTGATGTAGTCGTTGATCGACCACAGCCGTGGCCAGTAGTACGGGTTCCCCAAGAATGCTTGGGTGATCTCCCAGAGGGTGTCGCCCGGGGCCACTAAGTAGAACTCCGGCGAGCCGCCTTGGGTGCTGGGCACGGCTTGAAGGTCCGTACCTGAACCCGTGTACATTTCAATCTGATCCGCTGATGCCGACCCGAGGCCGAGGATGAGTGCTGTGATGAAGGTCCACATGGGTACTTCTCCGAACGTCTTAGGATCTCAATGATTCAGGGGTTCTGTCAAGCGTTCAACCGGACTCTGTCCGTCCATAGTCATCTTCGTGGCGAACCACGTCCCCCAACTCTGGCGTCGATACTTCCAACACTTCCACATCGGTAACCGCACCCATTCGGTGCCGACGGTGCGGACGAATGTGAGCGGACATCCCCTCTGTCAGGGTGTGTGTAACGATCTCTCCCGCATCATTTTCCATTTCAAACGCCATGGTTCCCCGCAGGATCCGGATCGTCTCGTCTTTTATCTCATGGTGCTGGAGGGACAGTCGGTGCCCGGCGCGAATGAACAGAATTTTCCCAACATACCGTTCGGTCTCAGCCCAGATTTCTTCATGGCCCCATGGCTTTTCTACACGGCGACTCATGGTGCTTCCGTGACCATTAAGTCTCGCGTTCCCAACGTTCGAGCCAGATTTATTCGCGCCTTTGCTGCCGCGTCTTTGGTTTCATAGGGCCCGACCTTGACTCGATACCAGTTTGATCCACGGATCAGCGCGGCGACGCGGTAGGCCTTCAGTTCACGCTCTTGCAGTTTGGCTACCCGGGCGTCGGCGTCTGATGCTGACTCGTAGCTGGCAATCTGAACCGCCCACCCCGAAGAGGGTACAGGCGCTGTTTTTGGCGGATCGGGAGGTGGAGTCTGGGTCGCCTCTGGGGAGGCTCGGACTTCGGTCGTGACGTCTTCGGCATCGGGGGCTTCTGGAACGGGTGGCGGGTCGCCATCGGTCAACGTTTCCGGGAATGCGAGAGGCGGTGCCGCGGCCTGAGCCGACTCAACCTCGCGCAAGAGGGCCTCCAGTGCATCTTCCCGATCAGGGTCGGGTAAAACAGTCGAATGGTCCGCGATTGAAGGGGTTTCGACTTGGGTTCTGCCAACCTGAACGCCGACGAAAAACGCCAACAGTGCGATGGCCAGCGTAGCCGCGCCCAAGGCAGCAAGGTGCCCCCGGGTAATCCAAATCTCGCGTCCGTTTTGCGTGTGCACCCAATCAGCCATCTTTAAACTCATCATATTGGGTTTTGACCAACTCGTCCTTTACTGGATGAACCATAACTGTCGCTTGCTCGACTGTTGCGGTCCTCCACGTGCTGATTTCATGCGCCAGACGGTCGAGTGATGATTGGATGAATCGCCGATCATTGGCGACCAGTGCAATGGTTAGGACGGATCGCTTGTGGTCGTCGAGGTGGCCAACCTCCGCGACAGAGAAATTTTTCTTTCCGCGTACCCGGTCGCGAATCTGCGCGACCGCTTTGCGCTTTTCTTTGAGCGACCTCGAGCCTGAAACGTAGACGGACACGCGCAGGATACCAACCCAACTCGATTCATCAGGAGCAGCGAAGAACATGGCGCGTCGGCCGTTCTATCGAGCTTCTTCCTGCACGAAGGTCTCGAGCAGGTCACCCACCTTGATGTCGTTGAACCCATCGAGGTTCATGCCGCATTCATAGCCCTTCTCCACCTCGCGGACATCGTCTTTGAACCGTCGAAGGCTGGCCAACTTTCCGGTCCAGAGAATGACACCGTCGCGCAGAAGCCGGACTTGGTGACTGCGGGCGATGGATCCTTCTTGGACGCGCACCCCGGCAACCGTTCCGACCTTGGGTACGTTGAAGGTTTCACGAATCTCGGCGATTCCCTTGACGATTTCCTTGATCTCGGGCTCGAGGAGTCCCTTCATCGCAGCCTCGACATCCTCAATGGCCTCGTAGATAACGCTGTAAGTGCGAATTTGAATCGCGTATTCATCAGCGAGATGACGCGCCTTCGAGTCGGGCCGCACGTTGAACCCAATGATGACCGCACCGTAGGTTTGAGCCAAGGTGACATCGGATTCGGTGACGCCACCAACAGCGGCGTGAAGAAACTTCACGCTCGCGCCTTCCACGTCGATCTGGTCGAAGGATGCTTTGATGGCCTCGAGGGTACCGTTTACATCGGCCTTTACGATCAAGTTCAACTGAACCTTTTCGCCCTCGCTTGCTTGGGCGAGGAGGTCTTCCAAGCTGACGGCTCGAGGTCCGGCTTGTACCTTCTGCTTTTCGGTTTCAACGCGGTGCTCGACCAGAGCCCGTGCCGCCCGGTCACCCTCGACAACCACGAAGTTGTCCCCAGCACTGGGCACGTCTTGAATACCAATGATTTCAATGGGGCTTGATGGCCCAGCAGTCTTGACTCGATCTCCATTGAAGTCTGTGATGGCGCGCACGCGGCCCCACACAGTACCGAGGACCACGGTGTCGCCCTGGTTCAGGGTTCCGTTTTGCACAAGGAGGTTTGCCACGGGCCCGCGGCCCTTCTCCACTCTGGCTTCGAGAACCGTACCCTCCGCGTGGCGTTCAGGCTTCGCGGTGTACTCGGCCATCTCGGCGAGGAGGGCGATGTTGGCCAAGAGATCATCGAGTCCGTCGCCCTTGAGCGCAGACACGTTGCACATGATGGTTTCGCCACCGTATTCCTCGGGGACCAACTCGTGTTCCATGAGCGCTTGACGCACTTGGTTGGGGTCAACGCCCGGTTTGTCACACTTGTTGACCGCGACAAGAATCTGTACACCGGCGGCTTTTGAGTGGTTGATCGCTTCGACCGTCTGCGGCATGATCCCGTCATCAGCGGCCACCACCAACACAACGATGTCGGTGACTTGTGCGCCTCGGGAGCGCATTTCCGTGAATGCGGCATGGCCGGGCGTGTCGATGAAGGTGATGAGTTGGCCTTGATGGTCGACTTGGTAGGCGGCGGTGTGCTGGGTGATTCCGCCTGCCTCGCCGGCGGCCACATTTGCTCTACGAATGGTGTCCAACAGTGTGGTCTTTCCGTGGTCGACGTGGCCCATGATGGTCACCACGGGCGGTCGGGTCACCTGACCTTCAACATCTTCCTCGTCTTCGACTTGGATCAGGTGGTCGTCCTCGGAGAAGGTCTTGTTGATGATCTCGAACTCGAACTCCTCGGCGATCAGTTGAGCGGTCTCAATGTCCAATTCATCATTGGCCGTGGCCATTTGGCCCATTCCAATCAGCTTCTTGATCAGCAGACCGGTCTTGATGCTCATTCCGTGAGCCAATGCAGTTACCGTAATGGTGCCATCCACCTCGACCCGGCGCTTGATGGCCTTGGCCTGCGGACTTGTTTTCTTGGGTCCAGAGGTCTTTCGGTTGCGGCGCCTTCTGCGGTGAGCGGCCGGAATGTCATCCATGTACATCTCGACGCGGGTACGGCGGTTTTCGCGTCGCCGAGGTCGACCGGCCGACCGCCGCTGTTCGTCTTCTTCTTTTCCGCGAGTGGTTCGATTTGCATCAGGACCGGCTGCAGGGGACTGGTCCTTCCACTTCTTCTGCCGTTCGGCCTCGCGAGCTGCTTCATTGGCCTTGCGAGCGGCCTCGGGATTGGTGGGGTCGTAGCCGGGGGGAGGTTTGACGACGGCCGAACCGAGGCCCGTGAAACCTGCTTTTTCCTTGCCGGTTTCGGCCCCCAAGCGCGGAAGTGTTTTCCGGCCGGGAGAGCCGTCGGCGCGCGGGAGTCCCTTTGCCAGTGACGCCGTTGCCGCCGTTGCAGGCTCAGCAACCGTTTCGCCGGCTTCGGTCTCTGGGGTTGTGGCGGCTGCTGCCTCGGCAGGCGTGGGTGCAGCGGCTTCCTCCTCAACGGCGGCTTCAGCCGGTTCTTTGGCGGTGGTGTCGTCCGAAGGTGTGTCCTCTTCGCCAGTCTTGGCGCTGGCAGCATCGGTTTCGGGTTCGGCTGCGGCAGCCGATTTTGTGCTCGTTGCCTTCGGCTTGGCTTTGGATTTGGCCTTCTTTGTTTTTGCAGGGGCTTCGGCGGCGGCGGGCGGTTCTGGCGTCGCGGTGACCTCGGCGACTTCGGTCGCTTCGGGAGTATCCGCAGGAGCAGGTGCTTCCTTGGCCTTGGCAGCCGCTGAAGTCGGAAGTGTCGGTGGTGTTGCGGGGGGAGCTTCCTCGGTCTTTTTCCGCCGGCGAATAACTCGGGCTCCGACACGTGTGGACACGCGCTTGCCGGGGTCTGAGGTATCTTCGCTCGCGGTCCGACGCGTGGTGGTTTGCGTCCGATTGAGCCGTTCGATGAGGTCCTTAGTCGACATGCGTTTCCTTTAAGTCTCTTCATGGCGGACTGTATGTGCCAGGGCTGACCATGAGCTCAGAGAGCGGGGCAGCATATATGTCTCACAAACGGTTGTTTGGGAATCCCGGGAAACTAACCCAGCTTGTCCCAAGCACGCAAGCTCCGAAGTAGGCTTTGCGTCGAGCGACCAGGCTTTATGTGGAGCACGCTCGGTGACCGATCGCCTACGATGGCCTCCGATTCTGGTTTTTTAAGCTCAAAAGTATAGGTTGAACCTGACCTTTCTATTATTAAAAATGTACCACAGTCGTCGTTCGGTGCGACGGTCTCGCGACGATCGAATGACGGATCATCATGGGCGAACGCGCTGTTTTTTACCACCAGTCCGTCGTGAAGGGCGCGGGTGTAATGCCGTTTGATCTGGTTTCGAATCCAATCGATCGCCCGAGCATTCAAGTCGTCAATTTCGGTGACGCGGCATCGAAAGGAACGGTTCAGGAGTGACGGTCGATCCAATGCCGTCTGGATGCAAGCCGGGTGAATCCACCCACCACGCCCTGCGGAGGCTGTCCCAACACGGACGGATCCCGCTTCACTGAGGTGAAGCGGGATCAACTCGGCGACGGAGGTGGGGGTTTGACACCCCAAACACCGGCGTGCCGTCATTCTTCGTCGGCTTCCGGTGGCAGCTCTTCGTCGGCTTCCGGTGGCAGCTCTTCGTCGGCTTCTGGCGGCAGTTCCGCGTCGGCATCCGCCGGAACATCTTCAGCGTTGCTGGCTTCCATCTCTGGAGCAGGATCCGGTTCGCCGGCTTCGAGTCGCTCACGGTCCTCTTGAATGAGCGTGTCCAGCACAGCGCCCGCCGCCTCGATGATCTTCTCTGCATCTTCGTCTTCGATATCGAGGATGCCTCCGATCTCGTATGGCTCGGCATCGTACAACTCTTGGGCTGTGCGGTAGCCGTGGCGGATAATGAGTTCCACGGCTTCGTCGTCCAAGCTCGCAACCCGGGTCAGTTCCGAGCGGGCCGTTGAGGTAACTTCGGCGTGGCGGGTTTCCGAGAAGATGTCGATTCGCCAACCCGTCAGTTGGGCTGCGAGCCGCACGTTTTGTCCTCGCCGGCCGATCGCTTTCGACAATTGATCGTCGGGCACGATGAGTTCCATGCTGTGCGTGTGTTCATCGATGAATACTCGGCTCACATTGGCGGGGGAGATCGCGTGGACAATGAAGCGCGCTGGATCGGGATGGAATGGGATGATGTCGATGGCTTCGCCGCGAAGTTCTTGGACGACTGCTTGGACCCGAGAACCCTTCAGTCCGACACAGGCTCCAACCGGGTCGACGTCGCGGTCCACGCTGGAGACGGCAATCTTTGCGCGGTGTCCCGGTTCGCGTGCGCAGGCCTCAATGCGTACAATTCCCTCGTAGATCTCGGGAACCTCAAGTTCGAACAGCTTCATCAACAGTCCGGGGTGAACCCGACTCAGCACGACTTGAGGGGAGCGCGACGCGCGCGTGATGTCGAGCACGTATGCCTGAATCCGGTCGCCCTGACGGTACGTCTCGGTTTGGACCTGCTCGCGCTTGGGAAGGATGGCCTCTGCCCGTCCTAGGTCGACAACAATGTTGCCCTTTTCGAAACGGCGAACGATACCGGTGATGAGTTCGCCCTTTCGATCCTTAAACTCGTTGAAGGTCATTTCTCGTTCGGCATCACGAATCTTTTGGATGATGACTTGTTTTGCAGTCTGAGCAGCGATGCGGCCCAAGTCTTCGACGCCGACTTTGATGCCGAGGGAGTCACCCACTTCGCACTCGGGGTCAGCGATTCGGGCCAAGTCGATGCTGATTTCGGTCTCGTCGTTCCCGACTTCTTCAACCACGGTTCGGAACTCGAAGAGTTCGACCTCACCGAGATCTTCATTGAATTGGGCTTCGAGGTCGCGCTCCATACCGAAGCGCTTTCGGCCGGCGGCGATCATGGCGCTTTCAAGCACCTCAATAAGGATATCCCGAGGAATGTTCTTTTCACGGTGAACGGTGTCCACCAAACGGGCGAGATCGCTAATCATGATTGCGCTCCTTGAAGGTCTGCGTTGTCGAAAGGGTTGTTTTGCAAGCGAGTAAATTCATCGAGGTCCAGTACGAGGTGGCCCCAGTCCAGCATGGACAGCGCCACGCGGTAATCAACACCGTCGACCTCGATAAGGATGAAGTCGCCGTCGAGGCCCCGAAGGGTTCCGGCGTACCGCCGCCGTTCCGGCCCGGGTATCAGGCGGAGTTTGGCGCGGTATCCAATGAATCGCTCAAAGTCCGTGGGGCTTTGAACAGGACGTTCGATGCCGGGGCTTGATACTTCGAGACGGTAGGCTCCATTCATGGGGTCTTCGACATCCAGAAGCGGCGAGACCGCACGACTGATGGTCGCACAGTCATCGATTCCGAAATTCGGTCCGTCGCAATACAGTCGCACAATGTCACCACCTGTGTCGCCACTGATCTCGACGGCGATCAGGCGGAATCCCTCAGCTTCAATCGTGGGCTCCACGATTGAGCGAATCTGGGTCCGTATGTCGAGGCGAAGACTGGCTTCCATTGTGTTTGACCAAAAAAAAAGAGCGAGGGGCCGAACGGCCGCTCCACTCTACGTGTGCGTTCCGAATGTGGCGGGCGTTTATCGCTCACTCTGCGGACAGTCAAATCGGATCATGGAATGGGAATCGGTTTTGCCTCCGCACATCGCTGCGCACTGTTAGCCACGCGGATTTCCTCGGCACTTGCAGGGTCGGGTCCCGTTTGAATCTCTGCTTGGATGAATGTGGCAACAAGCTCGCGGACCTGTTGCCCCTCTGCGACGCAACTGCGACTCGCCCAGAAGTCGAAGATCAGCTCGCGCCGACTCTTTGGTGACTCGATAAACGGCCCGTCGTCACCGAGGGGCTGTCCGGTGTGCCACGTGGCATCGAGCATGTCGGGAAGCTCCTGATTTAAACGCTTGGCCATCGCGTTTGCGACGACGGCGCGTTGCCAAGCCCGCATCTCAAACTGCGTCGCTCTGACCACATCTTCTTTGAAGGGTGCCAGTTTCCGTTTTCCAATAACCTGGCCGCCCACTTGAATGCATGCGGCCGTGACCGTGAACGGGGGCAAACACCACAGGTACCGCCAATTCGATGAGCCCGGTGGATCGATTCGGACCGGCGTTCGTTTGACTTGCATCCATGCATCATCATCGAGAACAATGGTGGGCCGGTAAGGAACCGTGGGCGCAAAGACTGTTTTTCCATCGCGTCTGCGAAGCTCTCGATACCCAAGATGCCGAAGGTTTTGGACGACTTCGCCGCGGCGTCGAGCAATCTCCTGCTCCCCATAGATGATCATCTCCTCCGTCGGCGATGCAACGGTCGCCTGCTCGGGAGATCCCGTGTCGGCCCGAGCCGCGGGAAGCAGGGCCAAGGCGGCACTATTGACCAGAAAACTGAACCGCATCGAACAACAGGCTAGGGCTACGGCAGGATCCGTTGATCCACGGGTCGTCGGCCGCTTCAATGAATCCTCCCATCAACTCGAAGATGGAGCCGCTGATGTTCATCTCCGATACCGGTGCCACCGGCTCACCGCGTTCGAAAAGAGTGCCTCGGATTCCAAAGGAGTACCGACCCGTAGCAGGGTTGGAATTGCCGCCAAGGAATCCGTCAACGTGAATGCACCAGTCGAGGTCGCCGAGGATCGCTTCCACCGAACGAGTTCCGATCGGTACGATGAGGTTTGACGTCCCGGCGGAGGTGGGCTCGATGCCCAGCTTGCGGCCGTAGTAAACGCCGACGAGCCACTCCTTCAAGGTCCCGGAATCCACCAGAGTTCGTACTCGTGTGGGGCGGCCGTCTCCGTCGTAGGAGCGAGTTCCCATGCCTCGGATCACATGCGGGTCATCGATCAGCGTAAATGCAGACGAGGCCACGGTTTGATTGAGTTTGTCGTGCAGGCAACTTCGCTGTTCGTAGATAGCGGAGCCGGCCATCGGCCCAACCAAGGTCCCAATGATCCGACTGGCAATCCGATTCTCGACCAACATGGCACCCCGGCAGCTCTTCAACGGTGCTGATCCGAGCGCACGCCGTCCCCGAAGGGCAACTTTTCCAGCGACGCGCGCGATGGGCTCTAAGTCATTGAAGTGACGGGAGACCGTGTAGTCGTAGGCTTCTGGGAGCCGGCCATCGGTATCCTCCATGCTCACCTCGGCTCCATGGCCGAACTCCGTGGTGGCGTGATGGCCTTCGAACCCATTGGAGGTCAACATGATGGAGGAAGACGATCCGCTCCATACAAACCCCTCCGCGCTGCGCAGTTGGGCGGGGATCGCGGCTGTGGTTGCCGTTTGCATCCGGTTGACCCAGTCTCTATGGTCGACGGTTGCTCCCGTGTCGACCAAATCGACTTCAGTGATGTCCGCCATGCCCATTTCCTTCGGATCCGGCAACCGACGAGCCGGATCGGGCTCAAGGTGGCGTGTGGCCTCGATGGCGCGCTTGAGAAATCCTTCAAGGGCATCACGGCGGAGATCGTTCGTGCTGTGCACCGAGTACCGTTCGTCGACAAACACGGCGATCGAGCCGGACTTTGATTGGGAGTCCTGCCACTTCTCGATGCTTCCATCCCGTTGTTTGACATCGGTATAGGTGCCGGTGGAGGCCCAGGCCGTGGCTTCAGACGCCCCGTGGCGGGTCGCAATTTCAACCATCAGCGCTGCCGTTTCGCGTAGGCTATGGCTCACCGTTCACCTCCCACGACGAGACTGCTCACACGGACCGTCGGCATGCCTTGACTGACGGGCACAGACTGCCCATCCTTCCCACAAGTCCAGCCGCCTTCGTCGACGCGAAGGTCATTTCCGACCATATCGATACGAGCCAGCGCTTCTGGACCGTTCCCGATGATGTTGACGTCTTTTATCGGTGCGCCCAGTCTGCCGTTCTCGATGCGGTATCCAGTCTTCATATAGAAGCTGAAATCACCACCCCCGATGTGGACAGCGCCGTTGGAAAAGCTGACACAATAGATTCCGCTTTCGACGCTCTCAATGATCTCACTGGGATCGTGAGGGCCCGACTCCATCACTGTGCTGCGCATCCTCGGCATCGGAACATGCCGGAAGCTTTGGCGGCGTCCGGACCCGGTGGGTTTGATGCCGTAGTGGGCGGCAGAGAGTTCATCGTGCATGTAGGAACGGAGCACACCGTTTTCGACGAGGACGGTTCGCTCCGTGTGATTGCCTTCATCATCGACATTGATTGAACCCCGAGCGCCGACCAGCGTGCCATCATCGACAATGGTGACTTGGTTGTTGGCGATGGAGGCATTCATCTTGTCGGCATAGATGCTGATCCGCTTGCGGTTGAAGTCAGCTTCCATTCCGTGACCGATGGCTTCATGCAGCAAGATCGCGCTGGGTCCGGCGGCGAGAACCACAGGCATCTCACCGGGCTCCGGGCTGGTCGCATCGATCAAAAACAGTGTGCGATCGACGGCTGTCTCGACCAGTCGCTGTTGGCGGGTCGGGTGAAAATACTCGAGGCCGGCTCGGCCAGCGATGTTGTAGCCGTTGGACTCGCGGACGATTTCTCCCTTGGGGCCCATTCCCTCGGCAGTGCAGCGTACGGACGCTCGAGTCATCGGTCTCCAGTCCTCAGCGAGACGCCCATCGGGCCGCACCACCATGACCACCTTCGCAGCATCGGACAGTGAAACCTCGACCCGTTTAATCCGGTCGTCGCGCGCGAAGGCGGCTTGCTCCCAATCGCGGACCATCTGAACGCGTGTCGCGATTTCAACGCGGTCCCAAGGTTGAACCACCGGGTAGTGATTTGGGAGTTCGATCGCCGCTGGGGTTGGGATGGACTGGGGAGCTGCGGACTGGGCGATGCCTGCAGCGGTTCTGGCGGCGGTTCGAAGGGCTTCCGGTGCGAGGTCCTCAGAGTACGCGTAGCCGACTTGTTCACCGGCACGGACCCGGACACCCATGCCCAAGGTCACCTGCGTGGATGCCTGATTTACCGTTCCATCCGTGAGCACCACAGATGTCGAACTCGAGTGCTCAAAGTACAGATCGCAGTCGTCGCCGCCGCGGCTCATTGCAGCCTTGAGTACGCTGTTCAGGACCTCTGTGGTGACACCCAATGCGGCGAAGTAGCTCCCGCTGGGTCCGGTCGGTTGTTGTATGGACATGAAGAGCCTCTAACGTGACCGAACAAATTGTTCGGCGTGGGAGCGGGCTTGGTGGACGGAGCGGGCAAGGTTGAGTTGCCCCAACGCACGGTGGACATTGTGAGCACCGGGTTGTGGAAAGCGGACGAGGTCCTCCTTGAAGTAGCATCGATTGATGGCGTCGGCGCAGAATCGCGCCGTCAGTTCGAGGCAAATTCGCTCAATGCCCGCTACGAGGTTCTCGCGTTCGTCTTTGCTTATCGATGGACCATGGTCCAGCCAAGCTCCCGCACTGGCTTCAAAAATCTCTTGATCGAAGCGGGCGGATTCGGGTTGGTCCTCTCCCGCCGGATTGCACCAACTCCGCCACGCATCGCCCATCTCGACGGCGAGACTCTGGTGGCTCAGGGTGTCGAGGTCCAGAATTCCTGTCGCTGTGTCGCCATCACTGCTGAAGCGAAGGTTGGATATTTTTAAGTCGCCATGGCTAATTCTCATCGGCAGATCGAGGGTGCCTGACCAGCCTTCCCAGCGATGAAGCACCTCCCTGCCGATCGTACAAGCTTCCTTCTCCAACGGGTCACCCGATGCGGTGTCGAGTGCAGTACGGAGTGACTGCATATGGGCAACGGTGTCGTGGGCGCCGGGACGAACGAAGTGAAACCGATGGTCGAGATCTTCGGTCGCGCTGTGGAACCGTCCCACCAACGCGGCGGCGCTTGCGGCCTGGGATGGTGAGGTCACACGGTGAACGGTGATTCCAGGCAGATAGCTGAGAACCCGCCACGTGCCTGCTTCGGTCGGGACACACAGTTCGCCTTTGGTTGTGCGCACCAGTTTCGGTGTTTGGACGCCACGCTTGGCGAGGTGCTGGGTGATGACTTCAATGTCGTGGTGAATCGAAGGGGCAAAGATGGGGTTGACACGTTGAAGTACGGCTGTGGGAGGCTCACCGACGATGAACGTGTCGTTGATCAAGCCTCCGTCATCCGCGGGGTTGACCGTCTGAGTGATGTTCCAGTGGTTCAAGATATCGAGCGTTGGTGTCACGATTTGTCCTCGGTTTGAAGAGACCTATTCAGTTCAACACAATGGGGTCTCAAAACGTGGAATGAAAAAGCTGGGCGCAACGTTGTCATGTTGGTCATCGGGTCATAGTAGGACCCCAAACCTTGGAGAACTCTCATGAACCGAAGCAAAGCCTTAGCCTTCGCGATGGCGCTTTCGGTCGGCACGGTCACTTTGGTGACCCAGACCGGCTGCAAGAAAGAGGTGCCGCCACCGCC
>DEBL01000077.1:0-17159 GCA_002348535.1 Deltaproteobacteria bacterium UBA2957
GGCAACACGGGTTCGAATCCCGTAGGGGTCACTTTCCTACCGCCCCGGAGCCAAAGAGGCTTCGGGGCGGTACCGTTTCAGGTACTCTTGACCCCATGCCTGACTGGGTCCTTCCCGCACTATTTGCCGGCACGGTCGCCATCGGCGTCACCGTCGCAATCGAGCGCCTCGGTGGAAAGAAAGGCGGACTGATCGGCTCGATTCCCACGACCATCATTCCCGCCTCATTCGGCCTCTTTGCCGCCTCACCCACGACCGCAGACTTCCAACATGCAATGTTCATCACGCCTGCAGGCATGCTGATCAACTCGCTGTTCTTGCTTGTGTGGCGTTTGGCTCCGCCTCGATTGCCAGCTTGGCCGAGCACGCCTCGCCTTTTGTCCACATTATTGACGGCCCTCTTGGTCTGGGCTGCGATGGCTTCAGCCTTCGTCGCCCTCGGTCGCAACGCCGGAGACCAACTCGCCATTGCATCGTTGGTGGTCATTGTTGTCACAGCTGCAACCGGCGTTTGGGCCTGCCGGCGCAATCCGCCTGCCCCCAAGCAAAAACGCGCCATTGGACTCCCGACATTGATCGCTAGGGGGATTCTAGCGGGCGCTGCGATCGGCTTATCGGTGTGGTTGGGAACCCAAGGCATTCCCCTCATCGCAGGACTTGCAGCCGTATTTCCAGCCATCTATATGACAACCATGGTGGCCCTTTGGTTAAGCCATGGGGAAGCCGTTGGGGCCGGTGCAATTGGTCCCATGATGCTCGGTGGAACCAGCGTCAGTCTGTTTGCATGGGTCGCTGCATGGACGATTCCATCGTTGGGTATCGTTGTGGGATGCGGGGCGGCTTGGTTCGCAGCGGTTACGCTCATCACGGTTCCCGCTTGGCGGTGGCTGAATCAAACTGCCCGTACATGACGCGCCTCACGGCCCTGTACACCACTCCAAATACCCCTCAGCCCGAGGTTCGCATGCCCAATCACTTTGTATCCCTCGCAGACTTCTCCACCGAAGAACTCCGGAAGCTCATTGAACTGGCCCATGATGTAAAGCGGAACCCTCGTGCGTACCGAGATTCGTGCGAGGGACAAACTCTGGCGATGATCTTTCAAAAGCCCTCGCTGCGGACACGGGTGAGCTTCCAGACTGGCATCTACCAACTCGGTGGTCAGGGAATTTACCTCGGTCCAACAGACATTCAACTGCATCGAGGTGAGACCATCGCGGACACAGCAGCCGTGCTGTCCCGCTATGTCGATGGAATCATGGCTCGTGTATTTGGCCACTCAGACGTCGTGGACCTCGCAGCTCATGCATCCGTTCCGGTGATCAATGGGCTCTCTGACTTCAATCACCCGTGCCAAGTTCTGGCTGATTTGCAGACTGTATCCGAGAAATTTGGTCGCCTTGAAGGATTGAAGTTCGCCTACATCGGCGATGGCAACAACATGGCTCACTCCATCATGTTTGGCTGCGCCAAGATGGGTCTCCACGTCGCAGTCGGACACCCGAAAGGGTACGCTCCGGATGCAGAAGTAACCCGGAGAACCAGAGAGATGGCTGCAGTACACGGCACGGCGGTTCAGGTCACTGAGAGCCCGATCGAAGCCGTCACCGATGCTGACGTTGTCTACACGGATGTATGGGCGAGCATGGGTCAAGAGGATGAAGCAGCCGAACGCCTAAAGCGTTTTGAAGGGTTCGAAGTGAACAGCGCACTGATGGCCGCCGCGAAGCCCACGGCCATCTTCATGCACTGCCTCCCGGCCCACCGCGGCGAAGAAGTCTCTGCGGCCGTCATCGACGGACCCCAGTCAGTGGTTTTTGACCAAGCCGAGAACCGTCTGCATGCCCAAAAAGCCATCATGATTTCACTGATGGGTCGACGACATTAGACCGACAAACTCCGCTCGCGTGATACACTCAGCCCATGAATGCTCAGTTCGATAACCGGCTCACCATCTACGAGGTCTCCCCGCGGGATGGCCTTCAGAACGAGTCAACCGTCATCTCCACCCGTGCAAAAGTGGAACTCATCCACCGTTTGGTCGCGTCGGGAATGAAGGACATCGAGGTCACGAGCTTCGTTCGACCCAGTTGGATTCCGCAACTCGCAGACGCTGCCGAGGTTGTCGCATCGTTGCCTGCGCATGATGATGTTCGATATTGGGGTCTGATTCCCAATCGACGCGGCCTCGATCGCGCCATCGACTGCGGCCTCTCCCATGTGGCAACCTTCCTGTCGGCATCGGAAACACACAACCAGAAGAACCTCAATCGCACACAGCGCGAGACCCTCGCTGCTCAGCAAGAAGTCATCGAAACCGCAAAGGCTGAGGGACTGACCGTAAGAGCCTACATCTCTACGGTCTTTGGGTGCCCCTACGAGGGCTACGTAAACGTTGAACAGACCATCCGCCTCAGCCAGGCGCTCCTCGAATCTGGAGCCGACTACATCGTTCTCGGGGACACAATCGGTTCCGCCAACCCCGCGCAGGTGAAACGAGTCTTACGATCGGTCGCTGAGGCTGGAGTACCCATCGACCAAACGGCTCTGCACATGCACGATACCCGCGGTACCGCGGTGGCCAACGTCATTGCTGGTCTCAATGAGGGGATTCGCATCTTTGACGGTTCCGTTGCGGGTGTCGGGGGGTGTCCCTACGCACCCGGCGCCGCGGGCAACGCTGCCAGCGAAGACCTCATCGCCGTGTTGGAGTCGATGGGCTGGAGCACGGGAATCGATCTCGACTTGGCCTGCGAGTCTGGGGCATTCTTGGGCGAAGAGTTGGGCCGATCACTCCCTGGTCGAATGCATCAGGTGTATTTGGCGAACCGCGAAGAAGAAGAGTCTTGTAGCGCCTGATGGCCGACGCATTCCTGAAGGTAGTTGCCGGAGCACGCCAAGGGTTCAACGTTGCCCTGAGTCCGGACGGTCCACTCGTCATCGGACGCAAGCGTGGCGACCTGCTCTTGGATGACCCGCTCGTCAGCAGCAGTCACGCCCAAATCATTGCTCGAAACGACGGGTGGATGATTCAGGACTTGGGCAGCACAAATGGAACGCTCGTCGACGGGCGACTCGTCCGAGAAGCACCCCTGCGGCCCGGGTCTGAGATCGCAATCGGAAACACCCGCCTTGTTCTGTTTGTTGGTCTCGATGATGCATCCGAGTCCCACCTTGAGGAAGACTCCACCCGCAAGACTGCAACCGAGATCGCTTGGCTGCTTGATGAAGAACTCGTGGAACTCCACGGTTCCAACGATCGCACCAAATCCAGTTCGGATGTCATCGACCAAGATCTGCGCTTACCCCCGGGGATGCACGCAGCTGTAGAGTGTGTCGCCGGTTCGGATGCCGGAAAGGTGTTTCGGTTCACCCGCGGCAACGTGTCCATCGGGCGCAAAACCGGTGAAATCCCGCTCACGGATCTCGAAATCTCTCGACGCCATGCAGTGATCGAGGTGTTTGGTCGAGAGATGATCTTCCTCCGTGACCTCGGCAGCACCAACGGTACCTACCACAACGGCCAGCGGGTCACCGTCAGTAGACTTCACAACGGCGATACCATTGGAGTGGGTCGCTCCGTACTCAAGCTCGACATTCGCAGCTAACGTCGGAGTTGGTCGGCGACGTAACGACGCCAGGCCTCTTGTTCTTGAGCCGACGTGCGACCTTCCTTGTACGAGAACCCTGCAATTTGCTCCAGTGCAGGGATCACCATCGCCGCCACCGACTCGTCCGAGTCATCCATGGCGCGGAGCAGTGCCGGGTACGCATCGGTTGAACCGATTCCCCCCAACGCCTCTACGAAGTATTTCCGTACCCAAATGGAGCGTCCTCGAAAGGTATTCTTCTTGTCTTGCAGTGCTGCTGATAACGCCTCCACCGCACGCGCGTCCCCCATCTGTGTCAGTGCTTGCGCAGCCGATGCACGCACAATTACGGCAGGATCTTGGATGAGTGCGACCAAATACGGAACGAAGGCATCATCACCAAAGTCGCCCATCGCTGCTGCAGATGCCGCCCGGATGGCTGGCTCGGGGTCTTTGGATAGACCAATCAATAGATTTCGGCTCCTGTCACCCTGAATCTGCCCGAGCACACGAATGGCAACCCATCGCTGTCGACTGTCGGCTTCGCCATCTTGTCCGACCGTGGTGACCCAATCCATATCGGTGGAACCCAAATCAACCAGACGGCGGAACGCAGCCATTCGGACTTCTTCGGTTGCCGCCTTCGAGGCGGCCAGCGCCAAGTCTTCTTGAGGACTTGCCACGCATAGGCCAATCATCGACAACAGGATGCTCACGAGACCACCACCTTCAGAACCGTCAGGAGTGCAATTAATAGTACAGGACTCCAGTCTAAATCACCCATCGGTAGCATCGTGTTGAAGCGCCTGAGCGGGCGCAAGGCGGGCTCGGTCACCGCGTGAGTCAGCCGCCGTGGCCACCGATGGGGATCCTCTTGAACCCATCCAAGTACCGTATCGATTGCGACCACAAGGGAGGCCAAGGAAAACAGCATTAGAACTCGAACGCCGCACGGGCTTGAAGCGTAAAGAACTCGCCGCTTGGGTTGAGCCCTGCACGATCCAGTGGGATCCGATCAGAAGTCTTGGCCCACGCAGCCTCAAGGGCGACCTTCACGTGCTGGTGAAAGGTGTGGTGGACGCCAACATTCCACTCTGAACCGAGATGCGAGTCGGAGGCGTCGTTCGACGCGCAGTCAAGAGACTCTCCATCGACTTCGTCGCCTTCTGCACACAGGATGTTGGTGCCGTCGGGTCTATCTGGCCACGCGAGGAGATAGGCGGCCCGAAACTCAATGTTTTCCGAAGGGCGTACCTTGATGTGCGGGTAAATGTACCGAGAGTTGTACACGCCGCCTTTCGACCACAACCCTTTGACGCTGTCGGTGTAGTTGGCAGCCGTGACGCGGCTCAGAATTTCGTCGTACAGCAATAGACCCACATTGTAATCGGAGTGAATCGGCCGACCGGTGAACTTGTCATCAATCACATTTTCATCGCCGCTGGCGTACCCGGTCTCAACAATCACCGAAGACGACGACTGTTCGTATCCCAGACGTGCGACGTAACCCCAGATATCAACCTCTTTCTCGAGCGGGTTGGCCAACTCACTGTTGGGGTCGAATGCACCCGGAAGTGCAATCGCAGAGCTGGTGCCTCGAATGTTCAGCACCTCGCCTTCCATGAGCAATGAGCCCCACAACAGGTGCCCATAAGCATCGAGAATCCAGACGTCGGATTTCGTTTCATCTTGCGTCCGGTGAACCGTGTAGACACCCAGCGAGAGATCCGATGACTGACCGCCGATTTCCACACCCTCGCCTTTGTAAATCAAGGCATAGATGATCTGCTTCACATCGTCTTGATTGTCGGCCCACCAGTCATCGGAACGGTACGATGCGTCTCGTTCTTCGGTGTAGTCATGAACCGTATCGGTCACGCCGTCGCGGCCCGGGTTTCCTTCGTAATCATAGAGGTCACACCGCTCGTCATAGTCCGGATGGGTGCCGTCAACCCAACCGCCACCAGCGGGGTTCTCCGTGCAGTTGTACCCGTAGTATTGGTCCTTCGAATCCTCGACGATTCGGTCGACACCCACCACAAAAAACAGCGGTACGTTGGTGTCGGACTTGCCCAAGATGGTCTGCGCAACAGCGACGGGACGGGTCGCAAACATGAATCGGTCGTAGGTCGAACCCCCGTGGTTTTCTCCAAAGAGGTCATCAAAACCGTTGCCGTCGTTGGCCAGCAAGCCAAGCCCCCAATTGGATGGCTGTCGCCCGACACGAATCTTACCGACCGGGATGTCAAACTCCAGCCACGCGCGCTTGAGTTTGAAGGTTTCTGACTCTTGGCCATCCACTCCCGTATTCGATGGATCCGACGCAAAGAGCGCCGTCGAAGAGAGGGACGCATTGTCGCCCCAGACGACATCGTCCATTACATCGGCCATCATGCTCAGCTTGGCCCGCTTCTCAAACGCAAAGCTGGGCTGCAAGCGAAGCCGCTGGGTCATGTATCGCCCCGTTTGAGCCGGCCGACCAGCACCGGGACCCGACATCGGACTCGCGAACAAGTCTTTGAAGACGTATCCTCGCGTCCGGTAATAGCCTTCTATGTCAAAATCGATGGTGGATTCGTCGTCAGATGCTGAAGCCGTTCCAAAGCCAAACGCGCAGATCAATGCAGCGAGAAGGTGCATGGGTCGCCTCTCTATCGAGGGTGAAGGTGAACAAGACTAGTTGCAGGGTGTGAGGCACTCAGGCGGCATCTTCACGCCGTCTTCAATCCCTGCGTAGATGCTGGATATATTGATGCTGTCAGCAAGCACCTTCAGTTCGGTGCGTGCGACCAATGTATGTCCACCAAGGCCGTCCGCGACATAGCCCTTGACGACCCAGTCGCCGACTGGGACATCCATCAGGATCCAGAGTCCATCTTCTGACGTGTACGCTTGGTTTCGGTTTGGAAAATCATCGATGAAGTACTTCGCGACGACATCGCTCGGTATCGATCCGGATGCATCTTCAATCATGACCTGCAGGCCCTGAAGATTGTTGCCAGCACAGTCATAGGCACGACCGGCAACAATCCCTTTGTCCACCTTTGGGCTCACACCAAGCAATGTGGGAATCAGAGCATAGGTCGTCGATGACACACTCTGAAGTTCATGCGACGGGTTCACAACACCTTGATTGGGAACCACATCGTGCGATTCGATGGTCGTCTTCGTCGCGTCCAAGACCGGATCGGTCGTGATCCGGTAGGTGTAGGGGTCGCACGTGTTGATTTCGACATTAAACATGCCGTTCGCATCGGTGGTCACAGTGGTATCGGCTGGGCCAAAAATACCGTCTTCGAAGAAAAACTCGACGGTGGCTTCATCCACCGGGTCGTCTTCTTGGAAGTCGAGGACTTCGCCGTACATGCTTCGCTGCGCAACACACCCTGCAGCCGGCTGTTCCGTGACAAGGCTCCCGCTGAAGCAGGTCAGGTCCCCGGTGGGCTCATCGGTCACTGAGATGAAGTCTTCGAATGTTCCGCCTCCATCGCTGCCGCCATCGGCATCGCCGTCGGCATCTGTGGCCGCATCGCTTGCCGTGTCTTCGGCTTTGTCATCGCCGCAACCACTCGCCAAGGCAAGACTCATCAACATCAATGTACGCATGGGTAAACTCCTTCGTGAGATGAACCGTTTCGTACGGCTCTCTCCTCTATCGGCACGTATGGTGGAGGCTGGCCAGTTGTCAATCCCTACTGCGACTCCGCCGCGTACCCAATCAGCTTCTCTGCCCATTCCTGCACAAGCGGCGCTGTCCGCGGACCCAGCGAATTGGTTTCCTCGTAATGGTCCCCACCGGCTTCTTCGATGAAGGGCACACGCTCGCTGATCACAAAGTTGTACTCGGGAATGATGTACCCCAGTTCGTCGTTCCCGAGGCCGATGATCCAGTTAAATGGACGGGCCATCTGGTCTTTAAGGTACGGACCTTCTGGAGCCAGACTCAGGTCGGCTGGGTACTCCTTTTCGAGGTCGACGATGGGGTCGGTGTACTCCCCAATGTTTGTGTGCGAACCGTCGTAGCCGCCAATGGCCAACTCCGGCAACAACTCGCCGGGGACCGACAACATGCGGACGGGGCCGATGTCCAACAGATCCATCTCCGTCAGCAACTCGGGAACATTCTGGTCTGTCAGGTTGGCCGTCTTGTCGTAGTTGTACGCCTCCCGCTCGAACACACCCATCAGAAACATTGCTTGAAATGAGTGATTGTCGATGGGCAGGTACATCTCGGCTGCCAACAATCGGAGATTGGGGTCATCTACCGGACTGGCTGCAGACAACTCCCGCAGCGCCAATGTCCCCAGCGACTGCCCGATCGCCTCGGCCTTCTCGAAGGTCGCCGCTGAGTAGACGTCACCGTCGATGTTTGTGACTTCCACCCCGAGCGGCGTCATCATGCCGCCCACTGAAGCCTGCAGATACATGCTCATTCCGCCCAGTCCTTCGACGGGGCCTGATTCCCAGTCGACACCCTGCTCCATGGTCTCGCGCAAGTAGTGGGCAAAATCACTCGTAATGGCGTTGTTAATGTGGGCCAGCGCCTCGGGATGATTCCCAAAGCTCACCAGTGTAGCGATCGTGTCACCGCCACCTGCAGCCCGAAACCATGCGACTCCCATCATTTCATCAACAATCCGCGGATCGCGCTTGTCGTTGATGAAGTTTCGCGTGCCCTTCTCGGGAACGGCCTTCGAGATGTCTACCTCGACGGCGAACATTTCAGCAGGCTGAAGCGCCGCCACCGCTTCTGCAACCGAAGTCACAATGTGCTGCTTGACCTCGGCCATCCAAGGATCATTCACGCCACGCTTTCCGATTTGCAGCCCGTACTGCCCCAGCGTGTCCGGACCCTCATGGTTGTGGGTCGAGCTAATGATCACGTGGTCAACGGGGATTCCTGCCTCGTCCACCATCGCGCGCACTTCTTGCACATCGTCAAAGAAATACCCGAAGACATCGAGACTTACGATGGCCACAGTGGTCGTTCCCTGCTGGAGAGCAATTGTGCGTGCCCACAGATCATCGTGCACGGTATTGACCGGCCGGCCCGTCTGGAACCCCGCGATCCAGATTGCGTCAAACTCACCGTTGGCCTCACCCTCATCGGGCCCGGGGTACCCTTCATCGCCCTCGCAGAGTCGGTCGCAACCGCAGTCTTCGAAGGCCTCGGTTTGCTTGTCCCACTCCGCATCACCCTCGCCCGAATCGGCCTCAACCCAGCCTTCATCGTCCGGGCAGACGCCGTCCTCTCCGCAGTCATAAAAACGCTCATAGCAGGTGGGAGTAATGACCACGGCCGCCGCACCCACTTCCAGTGGGCCGTCTGCAGAGTCGCACCCTTCATCGCCCGGACACACAACGGTGGGACGCCATGGCTCAGCGCTTGTATCGGCCCCACCGTCCGGTTCGACCACCGGATCGCACGACAACAACACCATCAAGGGCAGCACTTCACGCATAGGACCTCCATCGAGAGACTCTCGCCTAACGCACCCCATGGAACCGATCACCACTGTCCTTGGTCACATCAAGCTGGATCCGGTTAACCGGCGACCATGAGCCAATTCCGCCGACTCGCAGTCTATTGCGCATCCTCTGATGCCATCAGCGAGACCTACAGGGCCGCTGCCCACGATCTCGGACGAGCCATGGCTGCACGAGGGATTGGATTGGTGTTTGGAGGTGGCCGCGTCGGATTGATGGGGACCATCGCAGATGCAGTGCTTCAGCATGGAGGCGAGGTGATCGGTGTGATTCCCGAGAAGCTGCAACGCCTTGAACTGGGCCACGACGGGTGCACCAAACTCCACGTCGTGCAAACCATGCACGAACGGAAGCAGATGATGATGGATTTTTCGGATGGTTTCATTGCCCTCCCGGGTGGCTATGGGACCCTCGAAGAGTTGTTCGAAGTTGTGACATGGGCGCAGCTAAACTTTCATCGCAAACCGGTGGCGCTGTTGAATGTGGGCGGCTTCTTTGACAGCCTCATCGCCTTCCTCCACCACGCAGTCGACGAAGGCTTCATACGCCCTGAACTGAGGTCACTCATCGCAGTCAGTCATGAGCCGTCGGAAATGCTCGCCAAGCTAAGCGCCGCTCGTGTTCCCGATTTGGAGAGCTGGCTTGGCAACTGACTGACACCCGTCCGACCAATCGACAACACACAATCGGGCAAACACGCCAAAGTCAACGGGGCCTGTACCTTGCAGCGAGTGCCGTGGGAGGAACCACATGCCACTCACCGTCAACTCTTTCACACTGACCGGGATCGAAGGTCAGCCTGTAGCCATCGAAGTTGATTTACTGCATCGATTACCAGCGACCATCATTGTCGGGCTACCGGGATCGGCCATTAAGGAAAGTACCCATCGGGTCCGCTCGGCCATCGCCGCATCGGGCCAAGGTTATCCGAAAAAGTGCGTGGTCGTAAACTTAGCACCGGCCAATGTCCCCAAGGTTGGAGCGGGGCTCGACCTGCCCATCGCACTGGGGATCCTCTACGCATCCCGACCGATTGATTCCCCTCGACTCCTATCCACAGCCTTTGCAGGTGAACTGTCGCTCGATGGGGGTTTAAGGGCGATTCCCGGGGCGCTCTCAATGACCCTCGCAGCAGTTCGCCATGGATTTAAGCACATCGTCCTGCCGCAGGCATCCGCCAAGGAAGCAGCGGTCGTCGAGGGGATCGACGTGCTGCCGGCAAGTACGCTTTTGGAGGTCATGGATTGGCTTGACGGAAACCGGACGTTTGTCCGTGCGGAGCCTCCATGCCATGACCCTCCCGTCTCCGAAATCGACATGTCGGAAATACGAGGTCAGCACCAAGCCCGTCGTGGGCTGGAAATCGCAGCAGCTGGCGGCCACAATGTGTTGATGATGGGCGCCCCGGGCTGCGGAAAAACAATGCTGGCGACTCGAATGCCGACAATTCTACCAAAGCTCGAGCGAGCCGAATCCATTGAGATCACGCGACTTCACTCGGCGGCTGGCCTCTTGAAATCCGGAGATGGATTGATTCGGATCCGTCCATTTCGTGCACCGCACCACTCCATTTCGAACGCGGGTCTCTTGGGAAATGCCAGACTCGAACCGGGTGAGGTGTCGCTGGCTCACCGCGGGGTCCTTTTTCTCGATGAAGTACCCGAGTTCCGCCGAAGTGCTTTGGAGTTGCTTCGGGGACCCTTGGAGAGCCGACATGTGCGCCTCAGCCGCGCCAGAGGCACCACAGTCTACCCTGCCAGCTTTTCTCTCATTGCTGCGGCAAACCCATGCCCCTGTGGCTTCTTTGGGCACTCGACGGTCCCATGCTCCTGCACCCCGTCGCAGGTGGTTCGCTATCGAAAACGCCTGAGTGGACCCCTCTTGGACCGAATCGATCTGATGATCTGGACCCAACCGGTCGACCCGGATCAACTCGCATCGATGGACCAAGGCGAGCCGTCCATGCTCATTCGCAAACGCGTCAATGCCGCGCGCGCTATTCAACATGCTCGCTATGCCAACATGACCATCACGTGCAATGCGGAGCTGTCAGGTGGCGCGATCAGGTCTGTAGCCGCGCCCACACCCGAGGCGGTTCAAGCGCTAAAGGCTGTGTGTGAAGCCAACTCACTCTCAGCGAGAGCTTGGGCTCGCATCCTGAAGGTCGCCCGAACGATTGCCGACCTCGCCGGCGTGGGCTCCGTATCGTCAACACACATTCTCGAAGCCAGCAGCTATCGCCTGATGAAGGAGGCCAAATGACAGGCTTGTGTCTTTCCCTGTGCCTTCACTTGGCATTTGTTATCGATCGGATTGAACCGCCGTGGGCAATCGCTGAATGGAACCACATGCCCACATTTGGTGATGTCGCTCTGGATCGATTTCCGACTCGCCCCAAAGAAGGTTCACGGTGGATCGTCCACGTTCCACTTGGACAAGCAGACCCACCGGTACCGGTGTTCATCACGTTGGATTCGAGCAGCAGTCAAGCACTGGAAGTCCCAAAATCAGATGCTCACTGAATCGACGCGGTTTCGAGCGCACCCGAGTCGGATTCACCCACAACCCACAAGGAGTTCGATCGATCAATCCGTCCGGAGCGGGTGCGCTCTTTTAGCGTCCAGTGAACCGCACCTGTTTGCCAAGAGGCAGGTCGTTTCCAATCACGCCATTCCGGGCAGCAATGTGACCGTTCACCATCACAATATCGGGTGGGACACCGACCTCGCGACCGACGAAGGGCGACCAGCCGCAATGGCATTTCACCATTTCTTGGGTGAGGCGAGTCGTCACGCCTTCACGGAACAAGACCAAGTCTGCATCTGCCCCTTCTTCGATGCACCCTTTGCCGTAGAGGCCAAAAATTCGTGCTGGATTTTCTGACAGCATCGAGACCATCAACTCCAACCCGATTCGCCCGTTCTTCAATGCACCTAGAACCAGAGGAAGCATGGTGCCGACTCCGGGAAGGCCCGAAGGTGCCTGCCAATAATCCTGCATTTTTTCTTCCATTGTATGCGGCGCATGGTGACTACCGAACGTGTCCAACCGCCCTCGCTTCAGCGCCGCCATGACGGCGCGGCGGTCGAGTTCGGTTCGAACAGGCGGGTTGACCTTAATGAGGTTCCCCAACTCTCCGGCGTTATCGGTGCTGAGGAAGAGGTGGTGTGGGGTAACCTCACACGTGATCGGCAGATCCCCGCGGTATGCGTCAAGGGCCGCCAACTCACCCGCCGTAGAAAGGTGGCAGATGTGGACTTCTCGACCGGTCTGCTTGACCAGTTCGATCAACTTCTCCACCGCCAACACTACGGCCTCAGGGGGTCGAACATCATTGTGTACGGGGTTGGGGTGCCCAGCCCATTTTTTGTGCGCTGCATCGAGTGCCGGCTGGTCTTCAGCGTGCACACCAATCAGTCCTTTTGTTTTCGAAAATACGCCCTCAAGCACTTCCGGCGTGACTGCCAGCGCCCCCGTCGAATCGCCCATGAACACCTTGGTTCCGCAGATCACACCCGAGTCCCACAAATCATTGATCTGAGGAATACTCTCTGCAGTAGCACCCGCCCAGATCCCGTAGTTCACCACTGAGTTTGCAGCCGCTTTTGCCAACTTCGCGTCCACTGTGGCCCGGTCGATCGTGGGGGGGTTGGTGTTGGGCATATCGAACACTGTGGTCACTCCGCCGCGAAGCGCTTCAACAGAACCGGTTGCCCAGCTTTCCTTGTCGGGGTTCCCGGGATCACGGAAATGCACATGCGTGTCGATCACCCCGGGCATGACAAAGCGACCAATCGCCGAGATTTCTTCCTTGGCCGAACCGGCAGGGTTGCCGCCAACATAGGCGATCTTTCCATCTTCGATGCCGATGTCCGCAACAAGCCTTCCGCTCGAGCGCACAATGGTTCCATCTCGAATGATGACGTCATACATGATCGACTCCGCTACCTTTGGCCCCTCTGCTATCCACTTTGCAGCTTCCGTCCACATTTCCCGCTATGACATGCCGCATGTACCCAATCGTTTTCATTAGCGGACCTCCTTTCGATGCGCCGCTGTGGGCGGATGTCGAAGCCCGCTTGCAATCGCATGGATTCGATACAGAGTCTTGGGCCTTGTTTCGTGGCGATTCAGGACGGTTCCAAGACGAGCTCGGGAGGCTTCTGAGTCACTTGACATCGAAGACGAGCCCAACCGTTTTGGTTGGGCACGGTCTTGGCAACCCTCTTGTGGCCGCGGCCTCTTGCTCTGAATCCATCGCAGGCGTCGTCTACACCAACGGAGCTTTTAATCGCGGTGGATTGTTGTACCGAGCAGTTCAGGCATTGAGTGCGATGCCCAGTCGAGCCACCATGCCTTGGCTGCGCTCATCATTCGGCCTTCGGCGGTTGGTGGTCAACCCCTATGTGATGGACCACGACACGACTGTCGCGGTCTGTGCACCAATTTTGAAGAACAAGACCCGGCGACAACAGATGCGAGAATTCATCCGAACGGTCGAGTGGCCAGCACCGAATGGCGGGAAAAACACACTTCTTTGTTGCGGTGACGGCGACCGCATAACCGACTGCAATGGATTGAATTTCCGCGATAACAATCCCGAAAATATTACCCTCAACCCCATTCCTGGTGGGCGGTTTCTTCATCCGCTGGAACGGCCTTGGGAACTCGCTGACCGAATCGCCGGGTGGTTACGAAACGAAGCCACCGCGACACAAATGTCGTGAATTCTCATTTTTTTTCGCCGCAGCCACCATCATGTCACGCCGGCAATTTTCTCAAGTGCACGTTAATGCTAACCTTTTTTGAAATACTTTGAGTTTGGCACAAAACATGCAAACCCTCCAATCGGAGACGCTGTGAAGGCTCTGGCGGGGCGACCCCCCTCCTCTTCACCGCATGAAACACCCGGCCTGCCGGGTGTTTTTAATTGCGGTGTCTACCCACAAATCATCCGAGGACTGGATGGCAGCCCGAACGTCGATTAGAAGCGGCGCCGGCTCGATCGAGCGTGCTGACGCCCTTCGATCTGCAGGGAGTGCCTCATGTCCAATGACGAATCCAAGACCGCTGCCGACACCCAAACTGGACGAAACAGTCGCGAGTCGATCCGACTGATCGTCAACCCTCGAGCGGGCGCCGGGCGCGCCGGATCGCAACTCGATCGCCTCAAGCGTCTGACATCCGTCCACTTTGCACAGTGGGAGGTGATTGCCACCGAAGCACCAGGCCACGCTACGGCCCTTGCTCGAGAGGCTGCCGAGCAGGGAATCAACATTGTTGCGGCAGTAGGGGGCGATGGGACCTGCCACGAAGTCGTAAATGGGATGATGCAAGACGGATCCGCGGTGCGACGCAAAACCGCTTTTACGGCTATCCCCTTCGGTACTGGATCCGACCTTGTTCGAACCTTGGGAATACCGAATGATACAGATGAGGCGCTCCGAATCGCCGCAAACGGCATATCCCTGACTTCCGATTTGGGACTAGCGACCGTAACCACCGACCATGGCGAACTCAGCGAAGTGTTTGTCAATGCAGCTGGCTTTGGTGCGAACGGCGAAGTTGCGGCACGCACCAACCGAAGCTCCAAGCGCTTCGGAGGCGTAGCAACCTTTGTCAGCGCATCACTGAAGACCATGGTGAGCTACACGCCCAGAGCAGTAAACGTGCGCATCGAAGGCCCGGATGGAACCATTGAGTGGGCTGAAGAGTTGTTCAGCGCGTTCATCGCGAACGGTCAATTTTGCGGCAGCGGCATGCTCGTCGGTTCCGGAGGAACCATGCAAGACGGCTTGCTTGATGTCAACATTCTTGGTCGCAGCCCACTGTTCCAACAACTGATCGACTTTCGACGCTTGTACGACGGCACGCTCCACAAGGCGTACGGGGCGACGCGAGCCGTTGCGACCAAAATTACGGCTCGACCAACGGACGACAGACCCGTATCGATCGAATTGGATGGGGAGACTCGAGGCATGTTGCCGGCACAGTTTGAGGTGTTGCCGGAGGCGATCACCATCCGTGGTTCTTGGGGTCGGTAGTTTTGAATTTTTAGTTTTCTTGCGATCCGGCGAACGATTCCAAAAATTTTTCAGATCCGTCATTGACGGAGCAATACATACTCCGATAGCTTCATATCGTTCGACCGAGCTGACTTGTATACAGCCAAAAACTAAAAAAACTAAAACCTACCGGAGCCAACATGAACAAAGCCGACCTCACAGAAGCCCTCGCTTCACGTGCCAGTATTCCAAAGGTGCGGGCCGCGAACTACATCAACATCATCATGGGCACCATCCAAGATGCACTCGTCACGGGTGAGAAAGTCACCATCTCTGACTTCGGTACATTCACCGTGTCTCAGAGACGCGAATTCGTAGGCCACAACCCAAAAAACGGTTCGGAGATCCGCGTACCTGCCCGTAAGATCCCAGTATTCCGCGCCGGAAAAGGCCTGAAGGAATCGCTGAATACCTGAGAACACCTACTTTGGTTGGGGTGCGGCGACTTTCCAACCCGCCGCACCTCTCTCCAGTGTGACCGTTTCGGGTCACACGTTGACACTGGCACTTTTTCGGGTATGATTCCCAAGCTGTATGACGGCATACAGTCCCTACCGGCACAATCGCGTGGCCGACGGCAGCCCCCCCGAGGGGACGGACCGTAAAGGGGCCAAAAACCCACGCGACTGCAGTGGCAGTCGTCAGGAGACGTAAATGACACCACCAAAAAGCCTTCGAATCGCCAAAACGGCGATCGACCGCAGCGCGACAGCGCTAATGCCAAGCCGGGCCGGCGACCTCACGGTATATGCTTTTGAAATGAACGATGGTCGGGAGGCCGCAGCCGTCGTTTCCGGCGATGTAACCGGCAAGGACGACGTACTCGTCCGCGTGCATAGCGAGTGCTTCACCGGTGACGTAATGGGAAGCCTCCGCTGCGACTGCCGCGCACAACTTGAAAAAGCACTCGACATCATCGCGGAGGAAGACGGCGTCGTTGTTTACCTCCGGCAAGAGGGGCGCGGGATCGGACTTCTCAATAAAATCCGTGCCTACGCATTGCAGGACCAAGGCCGCGACACCGTAGATGCGAACCTCGAGCTGGGGTTTGAGGTCGACAGCCGTACCTACGAGGTGGCCGCAGAAATCTTAAATCATCTCGATGTCCGTAGTGTCAAACTGATGTCCAACAACCCCGAGAAGCGCGCCGACCTGCTGCGTCACGGAATCGATGTCCGCGACAGCGTTGGGTGCATCACGGAGACCACACCGCACAATCAGTTCTATCTTGACACCAAGCGCGAGCGCTGCGGTCACGACCTGTAAACGCGAAGCCCTGGGCCAGCCGATCGGGCCGTTCCACACTCATCTGCACAGACGTGCGTTGACAGAACGGTCCTATCGCGGCTAAAACCGACGGACGGGGTCGCGTTTTTTCGGCTCCCTGAAGGAGCCTCATGTCCCACTTTGGACTCGTGATCCCATACGTAGTGTTGCTCGCCGCCTGCGGAGAACCATACAACCGTGCGGGGCAGGCGCTGCCCCAGGCGGAAATCTCCACCAGTCGCCTCGATTTTGGCGCACTCGACTGGGGTGAAACGGTGTTCAAGGATGTCGCGATCACCAACCGCGGCGCCTTACCGCTCGGGATCGCGAGCATCGCAATCGGAACCAACGAAATGGAGGAAAACTTCACCCTCCACTTGGCGCCGTCCGTTGATTGCGACGGCGACGGGACTACAGACGACTCGCCTCCATCCAGCGGCGATGAGGGCGATGATGGCGGCGATGATGGCGGCGATGAGGGTGGCGACGACACAGGCATCGACACGAATGACGGTCACACCCCGGACGCAGACGATGCAAGCTCCAGCAACGCACTTCGGAAAACCATGGTGGTTGAGCCCGACTGCACCTATCGGTTTCAGGTGAGTGCAACCCCATCGTCTGTGGGACAACTCTACGGATCCATCATCGTCGACTACGCCACTGAAAGCGGTTCTGAACCATCCTACTACCGAGACCCCGACCGATTCCGGGAAACGGTTCTGCTGCAAGCCACCGCCGAAAAAGGGAA
>DEBL01000077.1:17549-22953 GCA_002348535.1 Deltaproteobacteria bacterium UBA2957
ATCGACATGCAGCGCTACATTGAGGTCTACAATGTCGGAGCAGGCCCTCTCCAACTTGAACGGCCCGAGACGGACGCTGCGTGCGATGAACGGTTTGTGTTTGATTTTGGTCGCCTCGAAACCGGCACCACGCTCGATGGCCGTACATCGACGCTGATTCCCGTTCAGTATCTCGGCACATCTCTTGGTCGCGCCGAGTGTGAGATGACGATTGCATCCAGCGACCTCGATACACCAAGCAGTCGAGTATCGCTGCGAGCGCAGGTGGGCACAAATCCGCTCTGCACGCCTCCAACGCTGAATCTGATTTCCCCCGAACCGGGAATGGTTCACGGTGCCGCTGAAGGTCTGACTCTGACCATGCAAATCGCCGATGCTGAGCAATCTCCGACCACACTGTATTGCTCGGTTCACACCTCCTTCAACCCCGATGAGGAGGTGGACGAACTTGCGAACTGCACGCCCACTGAGGAGAGCGGATACACCGTAGCGACGGTCCCCAACTCCATGCTTATGGTTGGCACGGATACGTTGGTCATCACGGTCCAAGACAGTTGTGGCCTCGAGACTTCTGCATCGGTGAGTGTGCTGTTTAACAGCGCTCACCCCCCCTCTGATGACGATGGCGATGGCTTTGCCGATGGGCCAGTAGAGCACGTCGATTGTGACGATACCGACCCTTGGGTCTACCCCAACGCGACCGAGCGCTTCGACGGCAAAGACAACGACTGCGACGGCATCATCGATGAAGGAACAGATGGCATGGATGACGACGGAGATGGGTTCTCCGAAGAAGAAGGCGACTGCAACGACTACGACGACACTGTATTTCCCGACGCGCCAGAACAGAGCGACACCAAAGACAATGACTGCAATGGAATTGTGGACGACAAGACCGGTCTGTACGATGATGACGGCGATGGCTTCGCGGAAACAGACAACGACTGCAATGACAACAACAGCGAAATCCATCCCGCAGCCACCGAATATTGCGACGGTATTGACAACAACTGCAATGGTCTGAAAGACGATCGAGACGGGTGTATCGAGATCGACGCCGCACCCATCATCCTCGGCGAAATTCAGATGGAAGCCACAGCCTTGGGTGCTGGCGAAAGCACCATCATGTCCCTCGACGTTTATGATGCTGACGGCACAGAGCTGGTCTTTGCGTGGCAAGAAGACCCGCTGTTGCTTGAAGCCGGCCACAACGGGTTTGACAGCGTGACCACCCAAACGGTGACGTGGACGGCGCCCAGCAATCTCAGCAGTTCGTCGCCGGGCGAGGTGTACACGCTGTACGTGGTGGTCACCGATCCCGAGGGTCAGACCGACTGGGCATTCGGCGAGGTCACGGTGTACCCTGACCCGGTCGCGATGGCGCTGGGTGCCATTGAGGCTGAAGAATCTGGATGTGGAAGCGATGATGATGATGCATCGTCCGCTGCGATTGTTGCGCCCCTTCTGCTCCTTGCAATCGGACTCAGACGACGGCGCGAATAATCAACTCGATTTGACCTGACCGTACTGCACCACTGCCGCGACCGCCGCGGTATCCGCTCGGAGGACGGTGGAACCCAGCCCGACTGGCTCCCACCCGCAGCGGATGGCAGACGCCACCTCTGCCTCTGAAAATCCACCCTCCGGTCCCAGCAGAATGGTGATGCCTTCGCCAGCAACGCGGCTTGATGGCACACCCGGTACGCAGATGATTCGGGGACCCGTTACCGACTGAAGGGCCAGCATAAGCGGCTGAGGCCCCCGTATCGTGGGCACGGCTGCGCGGCCGCTTTGAGCGGCTGCGGACTCGGCTATCCGAAGCCACCGGTCGCGTTTGTTTCCTTTCGCAACACACCGCTCCGAGTGAACGACGGACACGGCCTCTACACCAAGCTCCGTGGCCATACGAACCACCGTATCCATCACCGTCGCTCGAGTCTGCGCCACCATCAGATGCACAGAAGCGGGGGTCGGTGCGGGATCGAGCCTCTCATGGACGCGCAGACGCGCCAGTCCTTCATCAAGGTCGACCAACTCTGCTCGGCAACAGACGCCTTTTCCATCAAACAACTCGACAGATTCTCCCGGCCCGATCCCAGTGACCCGAAGAAGGTGGTGCGACCGCTCTGCGGAAAGCACCACCAACTGCCCAGCGTCAGGCAGAGAATCGGCAAGAAATCGTCTCACCAGACGAACCCAAGATGGCACCAATCGCCTTCATTCTCTTGCACCTCGAGTTTCATGGGCGAAAGCGCTTCAATCACCGTTTCGGCCCGATCAGCGAGCACGCCGGCGACGACCAATCGCCGACTGCACACACGCTTGAGGTCATCACTCAGATCGACCAAAACCTCAGCGAATAAGTTCGCTACGACCAATTCAAAAGAGCCCGTGACCAACGCAAGCGGAGTGTTGTCGGCGCGCAACGACACTTGGTTTCGATCGGCGTTTTCTCGCGCGGCCTCGATCGCGTGTGGCTCAATGTCGACCCCCCAGCAGACCATACCAAGGCGTGCAGCAGCGATAGCCAGCACGCCTGATCCGGTGCCTACGTCGAGGCAACGCTCGCCTCGCACTGCGTGCTGCAGCACCCGCCGTAGACAACTCAGGGTGGTTGGGTGGTCACCGGAACCGAAGGCCATACCGGGCTCAATCACAAGGTCACCCGACTCCGCCTTCCACGGCGGAGCCACTGCAAGCCCTTCCGTCACGACAACACGCACGCACTGCGATCGCCACGCCTCCGCCCAGTCTTCCTGCTCGACGGGAGACCACTCAGCTGGCCCGAGACCCGGAACCCGGCCTTGAAGGTCATCGACTGCAGCGCGAGCCTGCTGCTCGCTGTTGGCCTCCCACCATACACGCAACAGCGCCCGCTCCGGAACAGCCGCCGCCGGCCCTTGGTCCCATGGTTGCCGCGGAGCAGGGGCTTCGCCGGGTCGGAAATCTTCATGCACGCCGACTGCTCCCGACTCGAACAATGCAGCACTGACGGGCCCGATCACGCGCCGAGGCACGTCCAGTTGGAGCTCAATCCAACTCAATGTCGGTGTGGCTTGGGCGCGGGAGGAGTATCGGGAAAGGCTTTGCCAGCCTTGTGCGCAGCCACGAGCTTGGCCACGGCCTTTGGACCGCCCGTTACCATGACCCACTCATCACCGTAAAGGCCCTTGAGGTACAAGCTTGGCGTTGCGTGAACTCCCGCGTCGGAGCCGTGCTTGACGTCCCGCCGGACTTTCTGGTCCGTCATCGGGTCGTCCACGCAAGCCATTAATGCATCGACATCGAGACCCACTTGCTGGGCCATGAACCGAACACCATCGGGGTCCACGTTTCTCTGATTTTTAAACATGAGTCGCGCAAGGTCCCAAAACTTTCCTTGCCGATTCGCGCAATCCGCAGCCCGTGCAGCACCGCAGGCGTTTACGTGGCGGTCTTTCGGTAGGCCTTCATTGCACATTCCACTCAATGGATAATGCTTGAAGGTGAGTTGGATGTCGGGCTCGTCTTTTGGCAATTGGTGGATTTCCGGGAACAATCGACCGCAATACGAGCACTCAAAGTCTGCGAACTCGACCACCTTGTACTTGGCGGCATCTGAACCGTACGTGGGTTCCGTTCCATCAACCGTGAGGCTCCCCTCGACCGCAGAGAACAGCGACCCTAAGTCTTCCACCTTGTCGCCTTCGGGCAACGCACTGGCCCCCGATGAGTACCACCCCATCGTGCCGATCAACATCACCACCGCGGCACCAACAAATGCATTGGTCGACCGACCACCGGCGAGTGCACCTTTTAAGATCCCCACTTCGCTGCCTTTTGAAAGCCCGAAACTGAACATAAGGACCATTGCATTCAATCCGTACAAGCTAATGCATAAAATGCACAAGGCACCAAGTGTCATGGAGGCGTAGGCGAGAAACAGCGAATACGCCACTGCGATCCCGCCTCCCAAGGCAACAAGATGGGACGCCAATGGATACTGTTCTCGGCTCCGCAAACTCAGGAGCGCCAGCGCTATCACCCCGGCGTAGAAACTGCTGCCCAGAAACGCGATGGGGATATCAAACAACTCCGAGTACACGCTGCTGTTGACCTTATCGCAGTTGAACACCTCACTGACGGTGCAGAACGATTCTCCAGCCGTGTCTTTGTGTCGAACGCCAAGGTAGAGGCTCACCATCAAGGCCGCAACGGATGCTGCCAGCAACCCGAACCACGCGTTGAACCGCGAGGCCCACCAAACCGTGACCCACAAGAACAGCGTCGATGCGATGAGGGCACCGGTTGTGACCGAGTCCGTCGTGATTGTGTAGGCGAAATATGCCAGCCAGCCAACAGTGTAGGCAGTCCAAGGAACAATGTTGCGTGTTGAAGTTGTGTCGCTCATGGCCGCTGCCTAACACGAAGGACTGGTGGAATCACCGAGAACGGTCTTTCATCGCGCGTTCCATCTCTCGCTTGTCCTGCTTCTCTCGCAAAGCATGGCGCTTATCGTGCTCGGCCTTACCCTTGACAAGCGCCACTTTCGCCTTCACCCATGATCCCTTGAAGTACAATTCAAGCGGCACACTCGTGAGCCCTTTCTCTCGAATTTTTCGGTGCCATGACTCGATCTCCGATCGTTTGGCCAACAACTTCCGTGTGGCTCGCGATTGGTGGTTGTAGCGATTCGCTTGTTCGTATTCAGCAATGTGAACACCAACCATCCACATCTCACCACGCTCGATTCGGACGTAGGAATCGATCAGGTTGGCATTTCCCGCCCGGAGCGACTTGACCTCGGACCCGGTCAAGACGACACCAACCTCCATGGTATCGAGGATGTGGTAGCTGTGACGCGCTCTGCGGTTCTCACAAATGCTTCGACGACCGTCTGACGATTTCTTATTTTTTGCCGCCATACTCCCCCCTAATTGGACATTGGCCCACTTGGATCCACTGGTTTTTAATCCACCTGTTCCACGGCCATGTTTCACGGCGTTGATCGCCCATTTCGCGCAAGGTGATCGTCCTCTTTAAGCCTCGCGCGCGCGAGGCGATCGTTTTGATCAATAAATTTTCTTTAGCTTTTACAGCACCTTACAAACTATTGACATGTCAACGTGGATCAATAATATTGAAAAGTGGGCCAAGGTGGATCAAAGTGGAGATTGGCAGGTTATGCGCTTCTGTCTCGCGTTTTTTCTCCTCTCCGGTACCCATCGATGCTGTTCGAGCCATTCAACACACGCCTCACGCTGGATCCCAAGGGTCGCCTGACTCTGCCCATCCAGCTTCGGCACGCATTGAGCGCTCACGGCATCAATCGACTCGTCGCCATTGGCAATGACGGGAATCGAGGTGGGTTGTCTCTCTTTACGCTCGAGAAATACCGCGAAAGCATTGAGGCGCGCACTCACGA
>DEBL01000045.1 GCA_002348535.1 Deltaproteobacteria bacterium UBA2957
CGCGACCCAACCCTCCGTCATGCGGTGTGGACCGGTGTGTGGGTGGGGCTGCAGGGTCTCACCTACTGGTACGCGGGCTATTTCTTGGCCTTCGTGCTCGGCTGGATGGCCATCTGCCTCGGCCGAGCTGCAGCCGCCAAGGTGGGTCCAGCCAAGCTTGCCGGGCTGTACGCCACCGGAGCGGCTGCCTGCGGCGTGCTGCTGGCCCGATCGGTCGCTCGCATCGTGAACAAGGCCGACGGCGGAACCATCCCCATGGACAGCATTGCCAGCGGCAACTGGCTCGTGCCGGATACGCTCGCCAACTACGTGAGCGGCTTTATTCTCGGCTACCAAGTCACCGAAGGCCACGGCTATCCCATGCTCCAAAGCTGGCTGTGGGCACCGCTGCTGCTGGCGGCACTCGTCGTCGGCAAACGGCGCCTGCTGTGGCTGGGCGCGGCGGTCGTCACCTTAGCTGTAGCCACCGGGCCCGAGTGGGTGGTGGGCGACACGCTGTTCCGCATGCCGCAGTACATGGTGCTCTACCACGTGCTGCCGTTCTTCGAGCGGCTGTGGTTTCCCTACCGAATCTTGGGCTTCACGTTCATCGCCCTATCGGTGGCCGGCGCCCTGCTCATCGACAAACACATTCGCCTGCGCTGGGTCCTTCCCGCGGCCCTCGTGCTGTGGGGCGCCGGGGTGGCCGAATCGGTCCGACTGAAGGCCATTCCGCTGATGACCACCGACATCACCGCCCCCACCATTGCCGACCGAATCCGTGAGGAAGGCGGACCCGTCATCAACGTGCCGTTCGATTCCGGCGATGTATCGGTGCTGCTGCAGGTCGCCCACGGCCAACCCATCCTGAGCGGGATGGGCGAAAACTCCGCCTACTTCAAACCCACCGAGCACCTTGAGCGGATGGAGAACAACACGTTCCTCCGCTTCTTGGACGAGATCGTACTGGAACGCGACGAAGCCTTGTCCTTCGCTGCGGCCGATAAGTCGACCATCGAAGCGCAAGGGTTCCGATGGGTGGTGCTGTTCCGCGAGCAGGTTCTGGCCACGCAGACGCGGTTTTACAACGACTCCGCCGATGCCGACACGCCAACCCAGAGCTTTGAACAAATGCGCTTTAAGACGGCCTTCGATGTGCAGCGGGCCATCAGTGAACACCTCGGTCCCGCGCTTATGGTGGACGGCCAGTACGTGCTGTGGGACCTCCAAAACCCACAGACCGCTTCATGCTGCGACGACGAGTACGCCTTGCTGTGGAGAGAAGCCTCCAACCCCCACTTCGAGGTGCTGGAGCGCATGGGGCGTTCACTCACCAACAAGATGCAGCCGCCGCAAGAAGAGACGCTGGACCCCAACGTGGTCCCACCCGAGGTCGTCCCCATGCCACCGTCAGGGCCCGGTCAGCCGCCTAGGGCACGAGGCCCCGTTCCTTCACCACCCCGGCGATGACCTCGGCCATCAGTCTGTAGCCATCGGCGTCCGGGTGACCGCCGTCAAAAAAGAGCGGCTCCCGCATCGACGGTCGGGACTCAAACTCGGCCAAGATTTCTTTGGCGATGACGGAAGGCGGAACCCCAAAGAACGGAGAGCGCTTGGGCACCTCCGGCGCCACCGCCGATGCAACGGTCTCGCCCTGTGGGGTCACCAGACGTTGCTGTCCAGTCACCGTCTGCATTGTCACGATCACCTCGCCAGCCTTGGCCCCCGTGTAGGCCGCCTGACCCGCGCGAAAGGCACGAGTGAGTCCGATGACCGGAACCGGGTTCATCGCGGCTGTTACTGCAGCGACGTCGGCCGCTACCGGGTCCGCGGCTCCCTCGTAAGCATTGGCGATGTCAGGCATCTGCAGGTCAAAGGTCGACAACGCCGGCAGCACCACCACAAGAGGCGCATTGCCCGCCAAGGCCGCGAGCTCCTTCATGGACTTGGCGAACATGCCGACCGGATCCGCTTCGGGGTACGGTGGTCGGAGCGAGTAGATCACAAGGTCAGGCTCCAAGTCGGCCAAGTATTTCTTGGCCCATCGCACCATGCCCGATGAAATGCCGGCCGGGGCCGAAGCATTGACGACCTCAACCCCCAGCAAGCGCTCGAGGTGTGCGGGGTAACTTTCTTCGTAGGGAACGCCCCATCCGAAGCTCTCCGATGCGCCCATGGCCACCACACGGAACCCCTTCTTCTGACCGATGTACGAACGATTTTGACCGGCCTTGCCATCGGGGATGCGGATCCCATTCGCATCAGTGCTGATGGTGAACGAACGACGGCGCTTGAACTCATCGCCAATCGTGCGACTGCGCACCTCGTTGGGGTTGTGGGGACGATCGGGCACCGTGGTTTCGACCGCCTTGAGGTTCGACTTCAATCCAAGGCTGATTTCGCCCAAGGGGGCATCGAGCTTGTGATCGGGGTGTTCCTCCGCCGGCCGAAAGGCAGCCTCGGGGGCCTTGCCGTCAAAAATCCCAGCCTCGTTTCGCTCAACCTGCGTCTGATAGGCGTCCCACACGACCCAAACACACCCCACTGCAACAAGGGCAACCACACCCCACACGGCGCGCACGACGCGGGGGTTGGGCCCGGACTTTTCTTCGTTATTGTTCATGATCGACCTCAATCGCACACCGTTCGATGACTTCATGGGTATAATGCAAGCGGAAGTTCCGCATGTTCAAGCCCCCCCTGAACATTCACCGGCGCATCCTACATCCTTTGGTGTGCGTAACGGCGTTTGGCTGCGTTCCGGAGATCCCGGACTGCATGGAGGGGTATGCGCGCGCTCAAAACGGGCAATGCCAGCCGATCGCCAACGAATCGAGTGCACGATTCAACACGCCACCCACAGCCCCGTCGCTGGCGATCCTTCCCGCTTCGCCACGCCCGCTGGGCACCGACTTGGTGTGCATTATTCAAACGCCGAGCATCGACACCGACGGTGATCCGGTGGCCTACACGGTCTCGTGGACCCAGAATGGCACCGCGGTGCAGGCAGACGCGACTACCCAACGAACGGCAGACACCATCGCGGCCGAACGGCTCATCGAGGGCGACAAGTGGACGTGCACCGTCATCCCCAGCGACGGCGAAGAAGCCGGCCCCGTCGCTGATTCGACCGTCACAGTCGGCGCAGAACCTTCGCTGTGGGAGGTCGATACGTTGGTGATGACCGACGCAGACTACACACTGACGGGCGAGTCCAGTGGGAAGAGCGCGGGCAGCATGCTGGCCTCGGCGGGCGACGTGGACGGCGATGGGCTCATGGACTTCGTTGTGGGCGACACTTGGTGGAATCACGAAGCGACCGGTGCGATGGCCGGCAAGGCATATGTCGTTCTCGGCAGTCAACTTACGGGCCAACACTCCCTGTCCCTTAGTGATGCGGCATGGAGCATCGAGGGGGAACAGGGTGCCCTCAGCGACGACCCGGACTGCAGCACCTCAAGTGAAGAGGTCGTCACACGCTGCGGTGGAGACTGGGCTGGACACTCTGCCTCGGGGGGTATGGATGCCGACGGAGACGGTGTTCCGGACCTGCTCATCAGCGCCTACCGATCCGACGACCGTGGCGTCAACCGAGGTAAGTTCGGGTTCTTCTCCGGTGCCAACCTTGGCCCGCATGGCGCCAAGCCATTCGGGTCCGCCTCGCTGCAGATCCATGGCGAAGTGAATGGCGACAAGCTGGGGCACAGCGTGAAATGGGCCGGCGACGTGGACGGAGACGGCCTCTCCGAAGCGCTGACGGGCTCGGCTTACCACTCCGCCAATGACGCGCGGGCCGGTCGCGCATACCTCCTCCCCGCGTCGACCTTCGCGGCATCGGGTTCAACCGACATCAACGAACTGGACGCCGTGGCTTGGGATGGAGAAGCCCCCGAAGACCGCCTTGGGCAGCTGACTGAGCCACTGGGTGACATCGACGGCGATGGCCTTGCAGACTTCTCGCTCACTTCCCTGCGCAGCCAAGCCAATGGAGTGGGTGTCGGAGAACTTGAGTTCCGGGGATCGGGGATCATTTATGTTGTCCTTGGGGCCGATGCTGCGCAGATGGAGCTCGGCAGCCTTCAATCGGTGGCGGATGCCCACAGCGCGTGGATGGGTGAGATCGGAGGCGACGCCGCAGGGGCTGGATCGATGCTCGGAGATTTCGACGGCGATGGCCTGAGCGATATGGGCGTTGGCGCATACGGCCACAGCAATGGCGGGCGAGAGGCCGGCAAGATCTACATCGTTCCAAGCGCTCAACTGGAGCAGGCCGGTCGCCACTCGCTCGTCGACGCTGCGTACAGCTTTTCCGGACATTCAGACCATGCATGGGCTGGGAAGAGCCTCGCAGCAGCGGGCGACATCGACAGAGATGGACGGGGCGATGTCGTAACCGGAGCCATGGGCTTCGAGCCAAACGGCGCCGAGTTGGCCGGGCGGACGTACCTCGTGCTTTCGTCCACGGCGACCGAGGGAGCCCACACTCTTGACGACGCCGACTATATCTTCGACGGAGCAGCAGCATGGGACTCGGCCGGGTCCGCTGTGCTGGGACCGGGTGACATCAACGGCGACGGGCTGCCAGACCTCGTGTTTGGAGCGTGGCAAGGCGATGCTGCCGATGGGGCGAATGGCAGGATATATGTATTCTTGAACCCCTAATGACCCGCCCATCCATCCCGACCCTGCCCACCATCGGCGCCCTTGGACTTGCTTGGGTGTGTGGCTGCTCAACGAAGGCAGAGAATTGCATCGAAGGGTTCGCTCGCGACAACCAAGGCCGCTGTCAGCCGGTCGCAGCCGATACGGGAGCATACGGAAACACGCCGCCAACGGCCCCCGCAGCCTCCCTCCAACCGGAGCGCCCCCGCGCCGGAGGCGCGGACTTGGTGTGCGTGGTTCAAGCGCCGAGCGTGGATACCGACGGTGCTCCGGTCGCCTACACGCTGGAGTGGACGCGGGGAGGTGCGCCTGCTGACGCCTCAGGCCGAACCCATCGGGACGGAGACACCGTTGCAGGGGATCGCCTCGTGGAGGGCGACGAGTGGTCCTGCACCATCACACCCACTGACGGCTACAGCGATGGCCCAAGCGCCACAGCACACGTCACAATTGGCCCGGGCTTCCGGGGCTGGGATGACCAAGTCGTGTCCTTGGGTGATGCCGACTACACGCTGATTGGTGAAGAGGGTGGAAGCTGTGCGGGAGCGGCGCTTGCCCCGGCGGGAGACCTCGATGACGACGGCCTGATGGACATCCTGATCAACGACTATTGGTGGGATCACCCCGAACGTGGGCCCGATGCCGGCAAGTCCTACGTGTTTCTCGCCGCTGATTTGGGTGCAAACGAACAAATCTCGCTGTCCGACGCTGCATGGGCCTTCGAAGGCGAGCACGGGACCATCGACAACGACCCCGACTGCGAAGGCGCCAGCGATGGTGCGACACGCTGCGGCGGGGACTGGTCCGGCCACTCGGTTGCCGGTGGAATGGATGGCGACGGCGACGGCGTGTCGGACTTGCTGATCTGCTCGTACAAGAGCGACGACGGGGGATTCAACCTCGGGAAGGCGGCGTTCTACTCGGGGGCCAATCTTGGCGCGCGCGGCGTCCGCTCCATTGGCGATGCAGACGTCACCTTGTACGGCGAGAACATCGGCGACAGCATGGGCCACAGTGTGAACTGGGCTGGCGATGTTGACGGAGACGGGGTGGCCGACCTCGTCACGGGTTCGCACATTCACGGCACGGTGGCCGCATCAGCAGGGCGAACCTACCTGATGCTCTCTGGGCGATTTGCGTCCAGCGATGACCTCCACTTTCCGGACGCGGCCGACTACATCTGGGATGGCGAGTACGAAGACGACCAGTCTGGCAAACGCAACGTCTATGTTGGCGACATCGACGGCGACGGGCTGGGTGACATCGCAACCGTTGCTCTCCGCAACCGAGACAACGGGGCTGGACTGGACCCGGATGGCGAACGCCGCGGAAGCGGTAAGTTCTACATCGTCCTGAGCGGCGACATCAATGCGACACCGCCGGGCACAATCACCAGCATTGGAGACGCTCCCCTCGCGTGGATGGGTGAAGAGGGCGGCGACGCCATGGGCTATGGGGTCGACACTATGGGGGACTTCGACGGAGATGGGCTGGACGACATCTGCGCCGGGTCATTTGGACACAGTGAAAACGGAGACGCAGCCGGAAAATCGTACGTCATCAGCGGCGCTGACATGCTCTCCGACGGCACCCGCAGTCTTGCGGAGGCATCCTACGGCTTTGTGGGTGAGGACGCCAACGACTGGAGTGGACTGGGTGTCGCCTCCGCTGGCGATCTCGACCGCGATGGCCGGAACGACCTGACCGTTGGCGCGATGGGCCATTCCGAACCCGGTCGCGAGATGTCAGGCCGGGCCTACCTGTTTTATGCGGGCAACACTGAACCGGGCACGCATCAGTTGGCGGACGCCGACCATATCTTTGATGGAGAGCGCGCATGGGACGGCGCAGGCTACCGGACCTTGGGGCCCGGCGATCTCAACGGGGACGGGATGCCAGACCTCGTGATCAGCGCATGGCAAGGTGACGCTCCTGACAACGCACCGGGCAAGGTGTACATCATGCTGAACCCCGAATGACTGTTCGCATCCTCCTACTCGCGGTCCTCACGCCGTTCGTTGGCTGCGGCAAGACCGAATCAGACTGCGCTGATGGCTTCGCCAAGGACTCGGCTGGCCGATGCTCGCCCATTCGCGATACGGGCCGCGTCGGCAATACACCTCCCACCGCACCTGGAATCGAACTGGTTCCCATGGCCGCCAGAGCCGGCGGCCGAGACCTCGAATGCAGGGTCCGCGTCGATGCTACTGATGTCGACGGTGATGCAGTCACCTACCGTGTCGCGTGGACCCGCAATGACGAACGCACCGGCGCAGACGCGGATGCCCGGGGCCTGACTGACGCTGTAATCGCCGGCACCCGGCTTGTTGAAGGTGACCGGTGGACGTGCAGCGTGACGCCCTTGGATGGTACCGACGAAGGGCCAAACGGATCGGTTTCCGTGACCATTGGGCCTCCATACGAAGGCTTTTCAGACCGGATCATCGACCTCGGTGAATCCGACTACATCATCGAAGGTGAGGAAGACGGCGGCGACTGTCTGGGCGGCACCGTCGGTGTGGTGGGCGACATCGATGACGATGGGCTCGATGACATCTTTGTGAGTGACTACTGGTGGGACCATCCCGAACGGGGCCGGGATGCGGGCCGAACCTACATCATGCTGGGCAAGGACCTCGGCGCCTCACAGCGGGTTTCCATCAAGGATGCAGCCTACTCGTTCACGGGTGAATGGGGAAAACTCGAGGATGATCCCGACTGCGAGGGCATTGCCGATGAGGATGACCGATGCGGTGCAGACTGGTCGGGACACTCGCTGGCCGGCGGAATGGATGGCGACGGCGATGGCCTCGACGACCTCCTGATCTGCTCGTACCGGAGCGACACCGGCGCCTTCAATACAGGCAAAGTCCACTTTTTTAGCGGTCAACAACTATCCACTCCCGGGCACTTCGAAGTCGGTGACGATGCCTTCACCATTTTTGGCGGCATCGACCGCGGAATCATGGGCCACAGCATTGTTTGGGCAGGCGACACCGATGGCGACGGATTGGCAGACATCATCGCGGGAGCCCACAACGCCGAAGAGCGGGGTCACGGATACCTCATCGCATCCGAAACCATCGCTGCGGGCACTGACATCCATCTGCCTGACGATGCGGCCTACACGTGGGTCGGCGAGGTGGAGGGAGACGATGCTGGAAAGCTCAACAGCTCCGCAGGCGACATCGACGGAGACGGCCTCGCGGATGTGCTGTTCACTGCATTGCGAAACCAAGAGGGCGGCTTCACCGAGGATCCAGATGATGAGCGGCGCGGCGCAGGGAAAGCCTACGTGGTGCGAGGCGGCGATCTCGCGTCCATTCCGAACGGCACAACCCTCAGCTTTGCTGATGTCACTCTTGCTTGGTACGGCGAGGAAGGCGGCGCGGCACTGGGCTATGGCGTGGAGCTTGTCGGTGATTTCGATGGGGATGGATTGAGTGATGTGCTGGCAGGCGCGTTTGGAACCTCCATCAATGGCGAGGCCTCGGGCAAGACCTACGTGATCACTGGGAGCGACATGCGCACGGACGGCATGCGCAGCCTCGCAGAGGCCTCCTATGGTTTCGTCGGCGAGGGATTCATGGACTGGAGCGGCTTCGCTACAGGCTCCGCGGGTGACTTCGACACGGACGGCTTGGACGATGTCCTCATTGGGGCGCTGGGGCATACCGAGGACGGCAAGGAGGTGGCGGGCCGCGCTTATCTATTCCTTGCGGGGAACACAGCACCCGGAACGCATCTCAATTCAGACGCTGACCACATCTTCGATGGAAATCGCGCCTGGGATGGCGCAGGCTATAAGGTGGCCAGCCCCGGCGACATCAATGGCGATGGCTTGGTGGACCTCATGGTGGCTGCATGGCAGGGCGATGCGCCCGGTGGATCCCCGGGCAAGGTGCACATCCTTCTCAATCCCTGAGCGCGCCTCAGCGTCCACAATCGCCGCCCTCCACCGCGCCAGCCACCCGACCCCATGGTTCGGTGTAGCTCCATGTGTCTGCGCAGGTCGTATTCCACTTTGGCTTTGAGTAGTCACGAAATGCGATGGACCCGTCCGCACCGAATTCACCGACCCAGAAGTTGTCATCATCGTACCGGGTGGCACCCATGATGATGTGCTGAACGGGGTGCACATCCGTCGCTGCGATATCAACCCAGCGATGCAGATGGCCGGCGAGATGCAGGCGTGCATTGTCATGGCGACCGATAACGGTGGACAAGTCAGGGTTCGGCCCGTCATTCTCATTCCGCGCAGTCGACGCAATCATGTGGTGGTGGGACATCACCACCGTCGGGTCTCCGGCGGACAACTCAGACTCCAGCCATGCCAACTGTTCGGCACCAAACGAGCCCACCCCCGTGGCGCATTGGTCGCTCCCGGCGTCCCATGTTGGGCCCAACTGAGAGTTCAACATTACAAACCGCCACTCACCCGCCGACACTGCATCCGTGACGGGCGCATCAAAAAAATGCTCAAACAAGCTGTGGGTAAATTCGCGACTGTGGTGACTGTCGCCGCCGCCGCAGCGCACCTCATAGTCGTGATTCCCCCACACAATGTGGAGCGGAACCGTCAGTTCAGAGAGTAAATCGGCTGCACGAGAAAAGGCCGTCTCTTGATCGAGGTAGAACGACAAATCGGTCCCGTGGTGAGCATCGTGAACGACATCACCGAGAAGGAAGACGCGGTCGGGAGGCGGTGCAATTGCATTGATGGATTCGACCACTTCCCGCAGCCGCTCGGGGGTCTTCATGATGCTGTCGGTGTCGAGTCCTGCGCCCTCTGAACAGCACTCGTATTGGGGCCCGATGACGTGGGTGTCGGCCACAAATACAGCCCGGACTGGCGACGCAGATCGGGCGCCGGTCTCCCCTTCGCCGCCGTCCATCTTTGAGCAGGCCCCCACAAACGCAACAGCCCACAACCGGTTCACGTTGACGGTCCCGAGAGGCGGTGAAAATAAACGGCAGATATGGCAAAGCATGCAAAACAAAACACGGACATGCCGTAGCTAAACGACGTAAAGAACTCGAGCCATGACAAGGTGGGTTGGCCGAAGTTCTTGTACAGCAAGAGCGCCACCGAACCGACGTAGCCTGAAGCATCAGCCACATAGATCAAGAACCCGGCGGTTGCCGCGCGCCCCACCACGGCGATGAGACGATCGAAGAGCACACAGTTCACCGGGACATACCCAAGGTACAGGCCAATTCCGACGCTCACCATCCATGCCGCCGACGAGATCAGGTCCGCCTCGTGCAATACCGTCGATGCGCCGGTCAAGAGAGCGCCGCTGAGCATCAGGCCGTGGACGGCCAACAACGCGCGTCGATTGTTGTTTATCCGCACCAGCAAGGCCACCGCGATCAGCGAACCAACGGCGACGGGAACCTCTGCAGTGGTCAGAATCGCCGGTTCATCGGCATAGCCAAGCGCGTCCCAGATTTCGACGGCGAAGTTGTCTCGGAAGTCTCGGTAGGCCGTCAGCACGACATAACCAAGTACGAGCAGGCTCAAACCCAGCGCATAGTCGGCAAAAAATGACCGCCGGTCGTCTCCCGTCATGGGCTTGCGTTCTGTGCGCTCCGCCACGTCTTCTTCTGTGGGGTCCGGAATCTGACTGAGCATCCACAGACATCCCGCGAGCGGCGGTAGAAATACAGCGCCCGTGGCGAAGGGCATCCATGCCTCTGTCACACCCGCGGCCATGACCCACTTTCCGACGGACTTCACAAACCCACTGGCCACAATGAAACTGGCGCAGAGTCCCGCTCCCAACAAATCGGAAACGATCCGGCCTTCTAAGAACCCGAACACAAGCCCCCAGATCATGCCCAGAGGCAGGCCGTTGAGGACAAGCGCAAGGGCACCCCACGGGGCGGGCAGCACGGCAAACAGCAACAGTGCCAGCCACGCGACGCCAATAAACAGCCCGATGGTTTGTGCCCGTTTCGCCGCGGGCATCTCGCTGACCACCTTGATGCCGAGGAACTTGCTGGCCGCGTAGCCAATGACCTGCGCCAAGATGTACAGAATCTTCAGGTCCATCTCTGGCAGGCCCGGAATGACTGCGTCCCCATCAAAGGTCCCGACGGCGAAGGGCTTTCGGAAGGCATACATGCAGAAGTAGGTTGAAAATGCCGCAAGCATCGCCCACACGGCCATGAGCCGTGCCGAACCAGCGGCTAACCGCTCTTTCATGGACAACCCTTGAGGCACGCACACATCCTTGGACGAGAGAAGGTCCCCCGCAGTGTGACACAGGCCACGCCATGCTGAGGGTGTTCCTGTGTCCCTCCGGTGGCATGCATCGATTGAATGCCTCCCTCCCCCTGTGTCGCCCCCATGGCTGCCGGTGCGCCGCACGATGCGTGCAATGGAGTCCCCCCCGGCCCAGCCGCATGGCTTGGTTCGCATCGACCCTTGGGATACCCGATCCCATGCAGTCACCCATCCAAGCCGTCGTGCCCTTGGGCCTCCACTGGCCCACTCTCGACCCCTTTCTGTTCTGTGCTCACCATCGTGACGAATATCCGCCGGGTAACGCGAATCAGGGCGTCGACCCGAGCGCGCTGACGGGGCGGAACGTCGGCAGCGATTTTACGTTAAAAGACGGATGGCGGATGTACCACGGCCGAGAAGTCCCCGGGTTTCCACAGCACCCCCATCGGGGATTCGAGACGGTAACGATTGCCCGCTCTGGCTACATCGACCACGCCGACTCGTTGGGGGCTCAAGCACGGTTTGGTCAAGGCGATGTGCAGTGGATGACGGCAGGCCGTGGCGTGGTTCACTCCGAGATGTTCCCCCTAGTGGACGCAACGGCCGACAACCCCGCCGAGTTGTTCCAAATTTGGTTGAACCTGCCGTCCACCAGCAAGCTCGTTGACCCCTATTTCACCATGATCTGGTCCGACCAAATCGCAACGGCTCGACACACCGACGCTGCAGGCCACACGACCGTAGTGACCGTAGTTGCGGGTGCGTTGGGCTCCGCACAAGGGGCGGCCACCCCACCGGACTCATGGGCTGCAGATCCTGCCCACGGCGTCAACATCTGGACCATTCGAATGGAACCCAAGGCAACATGGACCCTCCCGGCAACCGCACCCAACCGAAGCCGTGTCGTGTACGCCTACCAAACGGGTGGCATCTCCGTCGCTGGCCAGCAGTCGGCGTCGCCCGCCGGCTTCCAAGTCGATCCCACTGCAGCGATTGAGATCGTCAATGGCGCCGAATCCACAGAGCTGCTTCTGCTCGAAGGTCAACCGATCGGCGAGCCGGTGGCCCAGCACGGGCCATTCGTCATGAACACGCGCGCAGAGTTGGCGACCGCGTTCCGCGATTACGAGCGAGACCGGTTTGGTGGGTGGCCATGGCCGTCCAACGGACCGGTCTTACCCCGAGAGGAGGGTCGATTCGCTCGGCATGCAGACGGCCGCGTCGAGCGGCCTTAAGCCTCGTCGCTCAACACGAGCAGCACTCGTCCATCACGTAGGCTGACGCCCCTCCAGTGGTTTCAGCGGATCGCCCCTGCACAGACGCTGGTAGGGCACGCAGATCGCCTTCGCCCGACTGCATGCGGCGCTCGGATTCCGCCTCAATGGCTGCGACGTCACGTTGGAGACCCGCTGCGTCGTTTCCCAGAACGACGCCCCATGCGCGTCGCACATCGATGCCATCCACCCACACTTCGAGCGTTTCACCCACAGCCAGGGCGGGACGTTCAATGGTCCAGTGGTCCATGGACACACGCTTCGCCTCAGAGGTGTCACCACACCAAGAATATTGGCTCCAATCGTAGGTGTAGACCGCAAGCCGACCCGCGGGCATGGGTTGGTCGACCGTGACTTGAATTCGAATCGCTGACTGGGTCAGCGTTGCCGACCGCTTGGCAAGCCATTCGTTGTAGTTGGCGCTGTAGCCCGCATAGGCGATCCGGTTCTTGGCGACCTCTGCCGTGCGCTTGATCCGGTAGCGCTCATAGGCCGCCCTGTGGGCGGGCTTGGTCATCGCATCCATCTCACTTTCGTCGAACCACTTATCGGTCTCCAAGTCCACGCACTGACCGCAGTTGCATTCATACACCTCCAAGGCCATGTAGAATTCCAACTCAAGGATCTCGTCGTACAGTGCGTCCATCTCTGTCGGCTCGTCATCGGTCACGCACCCCGCAACGCCGATTGCACTTGCGTCGAGTACACCGGGCGTAAACGTGTCGCCTCGAAGCTCCGGCTGCACCACAACGCCTTTATGGCCGAGAACCCGATTTCGAGCCGCATCGCGTTCGCCGTGGCACCCTGAGATTCGCTCGATGGTAATCCCAGCCGAATTCGACGCTTTTGACACCGAGCGCCACACTGCGGCCTCGGGGGCGCCCTCGGGAGCGCCTTGGATGTTCGCCGTGTTGAACGGAGCAGACTGTGTTCGCTTAGTTTGTTTCTTCGGCCCTGCATTGGCCACCTCAGGGGTCACCATGCCCAACACTGCGGCGGCGACCATCAACGGCTTATTCATGAGTACACCTCCTGCGCGCGAGCCGGTCAGACGCACCAAATCAGAATCCATTCAAAAACTCAGAATCGGCGATCCTCACGAACCATCTTCGTACGACTGCGTAACGCGGTTCAACCGCATTACTCGTCCCACGGCACACCACACCGCAGCGCTACCCGCCAGCGCGCGCCAGCTCCCACACCTCGACCTTCTCGCGGGTTCGCCGCTTGCTGCCATCGGGGCCGCGGGCTGGCTTGACCTTGCGTTGAAGACGCTGGACCAGACGAAACCGGTCGCCTTCCAACTCCGCATCGATGGGGTGTGAAACCTCAGGCTGCACCAACCGAATGATAGTGGAGAACACGATGACCAATCGGCCTTCGGGGCCCAGCCGTTCTGCTGCGTGGTCAAAGAACCGTTCGAAGAGTCCATCTTGAAAACAGAGCGCTTGATCGAGCACATCGTCTGCAGTTCCGCGTACCCATGGCGGATTGAAGACGATGACATCCGGCCGGTCTTCGATCGCCTCGAGTAAGTCTGCACACACGGGTTCAATGGTGTTGGCCGCCTGAAGTCGCGCCACATCTCGCCGAACACTTTCAACAGCGTTGGGGTTGTTGTCCGTCGCGGTCACCCGCTCAAACCCGGCTTTGGCCATCATAAACGCCAGCACGCCGCATCCGGTCCCCACATCGACTCCATACGATCGTGCACCCGCATACTGACTCAGCCATGTGCCAAACAATTCAAGATGAGACGTACGACTGGGGGCATACGTCCCGTAGTACGGGTGCACCGCGTGACCCAAAACAGCCATCCGAACCCCTTTTTGGTGGCGCTGCCACGCTCCATGAAGCGCCTGCACCTCAAACAGTGGGAGGTCAAAATGCTTTCGGTCGGGGTACAATTCGCGAAACAGCCCATTGGGCTCAACACCCTCAAGAGCGGCTTGGTGGTTGACAATGGACACCACCAGTCGGAGCGCCGCCATGCGATACCGATGTTCTCGGTTCCTGCGCTGGGCAAACGAGGCTCGTTCGCTCAATGGGCCGATGACTGCATGGAGCGCCGTTAAGATGGCCGTTCCAGTCGTGTAGTGATCGGTGACCCTTCGGTACTGGCCCGCCAGCAGCGTCCGCGCAGCGGCATCGGGAGGCTCATCTGCGGTGACGGGCTGCGCTGCATCCGAATCGGAGGGACTGGGTCGTAAAAGCAAGTCGTTCATGAGCAGGCAATCTTCCATTGAGGTGTGGGTAGGGGTATAGCACCTATGGGGGGTAGCATGCGTGGACGATTGGTTGGATGGGTATTGCTAAGCGGCTGCATCGATGCAAAGTACGCGCCGCGAACCACTGCAGAGAGCCATTCGGGAGCAGACGAGAGCGCCGGTGACGACCTCCCGGCGGACTCGGCTGCGGTTACCCTTCGAGGCACTTGGTCCTCGCCCAGCACCCTAGCGTTTGAGTGGAGTGAAGTGCCAGGAGCGACCTATTCAATCGCCCTGACGTCATCCGACGGCACCACCAGAACCGCGAATACCGACGAGACGATGCAGCATGCATTCAGCGACCTTCCAGCAGGCGAGTACACAGCAACCGTCACTGCGCTCAATCCTTCTACCGGACTCGAACTCTCTGCAACGGTAAAGCACTACGTGGGCGCCAACCGAATCGTCTTTCGCTCTGAGGTGCCCTTGGACCGAGCAATGGATGTGTGGGGCACCGGCGATGTGGCCGTGATTGGCGGCGGGACCAACCTCTCCACGAGCGCACTGGTCGTGAATGTATCCGACCCGCTCAACCCTCGCGTGCTGCACACCATGGAAGGAATAGGCTTCGTGAGGGACATCAAGGTGTTTGACGACCTGTTGTTCACCGCCGTCGACCCCGACTCCGACGGCTGTGAGCTGTGCGACGATATCGGCGTTCGCATCTACGAGTTCAGTGAGCCCAGCAATCCGAAGCTACTCTCGACCATCGGTTCACCCGCGTGGGCCGTCCACAACATGACCTACAGCAACGGCTATCTCTATTTGGCCAGCATGGCCGAGGGAGCGGTCGCCATCATTGATGTTCGCGACCCGGACACCCCGCAGCGTGTCGCCACATGGTACGCCGACGAGACCCCCGGGCCGGCGCACGGACCCGGCGGCTCAACCCACGACATGACGGCGCAGGGTGACCGTCTATACGTCGCGCACGTGACCGGATTCAGCGTCGTTGACATCGCTGACCCCATCAACCCCGTCACACTCTCCAACACCCGCGTGGACATGGGCATGCACAACGTATGGCCCAACGCCGACGGCACGCGGATGGTGGGAACCCAAGAGATCTTCGGCGGGGCCCTCACGCTGTGGGACATCGCCGACCCCAACGCGATCGAGCTGCTGGACAGCCGGTCGACGGGCGACGACCGCAGCGTTCACAATGGCTATTTTGACGGCGAAACCGTCTTCGCATCTTGGTACATCGACGGCGTGTTCAGCTTTAGCGTCGAGGACGACATGCTCACCGAGACGGGCCACTACGACACCTACGACGGCTCACCGCCCACTCCACCCGATGGCGCACCGCTTCCCGGGCCGCCCATCGAAGGTGCGTGGGGGCTCTGGACCTACGGCGACCACGTTGTGGTGGGCGACACCGAACGCGGCATGGTGATCGTGGACCACTTCCCGCGAGTCATCGAGCGCACCGGTTACCGGTAGACGCGCACGTAGTCGACCACGTACTGCGTGGGGAGCACCAGATCCTCCACGCTGCCACCGGCACCGCCCAACGCCAAGTTAAGGCGAATGTGGTGCGCTTGACGGAAGGGATTCAGGCCTTCACACGCCGCCGCTCCATTGACCGTCCCGCTGAGGTCGACGTCGTTGAGTACGGCTCCGTCCAGCCGAATCGTAATGCGGTCTTCCGACCATTCCATCTCCCACAGATGAAAAGCGTCCGCCCATCCTGGTCCAAAGTCACTGACCGGCCAGTGCGAAGAGTCCCAGATGGGGCTCCATCGGCTGTCGCTGCCCCACGCAAAGTTGGCCAGAACATTGCCCCCGTAGTTTTCCATGACATCCACTTCGCCGTTGGATGGCCATTCGCACTCGTCCCCAAGGGTCCAGATGGCGGGCCACGTACCGGCCTCGTTGGTGACCTTTGCCCGCACCACGAGATGGCCGTACTGAAACCCAAAGAGGCCCTTCGTGGTGAGGCTGGCCGACGAATGGGTGATGGTCTCGCGATTGGTTCGCCAATCCGATGAGCCTGCCACAAAATCAGGGTTCGGGCGATCCTCGGAGCGGGCCTCGATGACCAGCATCCCATCCACTCGGGCCGCATTGCTCGCTTGGTACCACTGCACTTCTTCGTTGCGAACAAAGCCTGATTCGGTATTCCAGCGACTGGTGTCCACCGGACCCGAACCGTCAAACTCATCCGACCAGACCAACGCTCGGCCGGACGGGCCATCGGCAGTGAGCACAAGGTCGTCGGCGTACGCGGGAGTATCGCCTGCATGTTTGTACGCGTAAATTGTCGCAGCGGTGTTGGTGAACCCTGTGGTGAAGGTCAGTTCATTCTCGCGATACTCGGGTGCTGTGAACGAGACGCGAACCTCGTCACCGCCGTAATCCTTTACGCCGATCAGCAGCGGTTCCGTGTCGTTGTTCTTCCCCCACCCCTTCAGTCGATACACCGTATTCGGTTCGAGGCCGCCAACGCGCTGCTCAGCCCCATTGGTTGCGGTGGCTTTCAGCGCCCATCGGCCGGAATGGGGTGCCGATTCCGACCGCTCAGCGCCTCCCCAAATGCTCCATGCGCCGGCACCACTCTCGAAGCCGGGGTCTTCCAGCAGGTTCACAGGCGGACTTCCGGTGTCGTCCGCGTCGGTCCCGGTATCCACCCGGGCATCACCCGTTTCTTCTGCCGAAGGGCTCGTTCCAGAGTCCGTCGAAGCCGACCCCGTCTCTTCAACCGGTTCCGGTTCCTCGCACGAAGGTGAACACGCTTGTTGAGCGCTCTTCGAGTCCCTGCACCCCGTGAATGCGCCCAGTCCGAATATGGCGAATGCAACACGCACCAAACACTCCTTAGATGAATCCGTGTCGACCGTCCCACCCCCTTCTGTCTACCACAGCCGCATGCACAAGGGATGGGACGAATCACCACCCTAAGGCTCGCATTTGCCAGAAAATCCTAGCGGATGTTGAACTCCACCCGGCCATCGTCCCCTGGTCATTCCGCTAAAAAAATGCATCGAATGCGGTCTCACCCTTGCGCGACAAAGCCCCAAACGTCAGATTACGACATCGACTGGAGACCACTATGCGCACACTGACTGCCCTCGCCCTCATCGGGCTCACTGCCCCCAAGGCAAGCGCCGAGACCTGCACCCACCAAGTGACGAGTGCCAAACCCGGGTGGGTGGCCTACAAGACGACCCAGAAGCTGGCTGTCGAAGGCTCGTTTTCCGACACCACACTCAGCACCACTACACCCGCCAATACGGTGCCGGCCGCCATCCAGGGGGTGTCCATGGACATCGTCCCATCCTCGGTCGATAGCGGACTCGACGTACGCAACAAAACCATCGCCGAACACTACTTCTCAAAGTTTTTGCCCGACACGCCCTTCCGCGCGTCTGTGACGAAGGTGGACGGCGACGACGAATCGGGGACCGCGACGCTGACCGTCGACATCAACGGTGTGAAGCGAAACCTTGAATTCCCCTACACAGTCTCGGCCGCCGGTGAACTCACGGCCGAAGCCACCATGGACATGATGGACTTCAGCCTCGGCAAGGCTTTCGATGCCATTCACACGGCGTGCAAAGCCCTCCACATGGGTCCCGATGGCATCTCCAAGACGTGGACGGAGGTCCAGCTCAAGGTCACAGCCACCCTCGCGAAAACCTGCAAGTAGGGGTCATTGAGGCACCGACGTGTCGCAAATGGTGCCGCCGCAGTCCCGCACGGCGCCGTCCACATCGCACCGACACTCGCAATCGTGGCCGCTGACCGCGACCAGCGACCCAACCGGATGGGCCTCGCCGTCCACCATGCACTGCGGATCCCACTGGAGCACCGTGTTGCCGTCTGAATCCGTCCACGGTGTCTCCGTGGCAAACTGAACCCGTTGTCCGGACTGGATCATCGGACCGGTGAGCGACACGGTCCACGGTTCGCTCACCCGTTCCACCGGAATCCGACCGAGCGGAACCTCAATGGTTCGGCGTTCACCCGGAAGCAGCGTGCTCAAGTCGTCCCCAGAGGCCGCTGGAGACTCCATTCCATCGCTATCCGTCGTGAGCGCCAATGCATAGTAGAAGGGCGCTACGCCCGTTTGCTCCACCTCGGCAATGACCGTTGCGCTCACCGTAGTGTCGTCGAGGTCGGCCAATCGCAAGGCTGCACCGCGGAGTTCAAACTCGTAGCCCATGCGCAGCGCTGCGGCTTCAGCGCGGTCCCGTTCGTCACCAGTGTAGCCCGTCTCTTCGCCATTGAAGGCGTAGTAGTTGAGCAAATAGCTGGCGTGCGTCGTGTCAATGCACTCGTTCATGTCTTGCGCATACTCGCCCAGCGTGTAGGCATCGCCAAATACCTCGCCTTGCAGTTCGGGACGGAGTTCGCCGCCAATGGCCATCTGCTGCCATCGGTACTCCGCACCGGCAGCGACCATACGTGGGTAGAAGAACCACTCGATGGTGCCGAGGGTGCTGTGGGCGAACGAATCGTCGTGGTACCCCACGGACCGAGTGACCATGCCAGTCGATGGATACCGGGCCTGCAGATGGGTTTGGGTGAAGGCCGATTCGTAGGCATCAAGCACAGCATTCTGGGTCGCATCACTCGGGAACCAATCACCGTGGGGCCACGTGTGCCACTCGCCCCAGAAGCCGAGCAGACCCAACTGCACAAAGCCCAGCCTCGGGTCGCCGTTGTAGCGGTCGCCCAATGCTTCGATCAACCCCACCATCGCCGCCACCATGTCGGGGTGATCGTAGTCGGGTGAACATCCACCGCCGTGTTCAGTGTAGGGGCTGCAACTCACGGTCTCAGACAGGTGTTCAGGAAGCCCAGTCGGCCGGTTTGGATAGTCCACAAAGATGCGCAACACGACGTGATGGTGGCGCGCTGCAGCCGCAGCCATCAGGGGCTCAAGGCCCTCTTCGATGGTGTCTCCATCGGGGCCCCATACCTGGTTCATGGGGATGTACAGAAACTCCAACTGATCCGGAAAATCGGTCACTGGAGTTCCCCAGAGGTACGAGGTCATAAAGCCTTTGAGCGGATTGTCGCGGGTGCGGCTGCGATCGGTTCCCCATGCCGTGGCATCGAGGGACCACATCGCCGAGACCGTCGAGGCTGGACACGCGTCGCAGTCAGAGGCCGTGTCATCGGGCGACAATGGCCCTGTGTCGTCTGATCCCTGTGGGCGTGCGGTATCGTCCGACGGGTGCGTTGTCGCCGTATCGTCCGAGGCACTCACCGGAAATGGATTCTTCGGCGTTTCATCGGTCGTGCATCCGACCGCACTCAGTACCGCAATCAACCCCAGCCACTTCATGGCCGAAGGGTAGCACAACCCACCCTTGGTCGGATCGTCGCTTAGCTGCCGACGTTCAGAACCACGGTGTACGGAACTTGGCAGTTCGACCCCGACATGGCGCTGACCTCGAGCCGGTACAGACCGCCGTCGTCAACAAAGCCGAGACCCGAGTAGCCTAAAAATTCGAGTTCTCCGGCCCCCG
>DEBL01000031.1 GCA_002348535.1 Deltaproteobacteria bacterium UBA2957
CATCTCCATTCACATCAACAAAGGCCACAAGAGCTACGGGTCCCGTGTTGGGTGGGGTCGACACTGAAAAGGAACCGAAGGCCTCCAGTTTCTCCACGTGCAGCAGCCTCGGTGGTGCATCGTCTTCAGTGGCTAAAAACTCGATTCGCAGCTGCCCAGTCTGAGTGCCAGCGTAGGACAACGTTCCAGATACGACCACACCTGCACCGTCAGCCATGTTGAAATCTCCCGGTGCTGGCGGCGGGCCGTCCATGGTGGGTCCTGGACCGCCAGGAGCGCCGGGTGCGGCACCACCGGGACCGGGGTTGCCCAGATCCGCAGCTGTGGTTGGGTCGGGGCAGGCAAACAACGTGAGCATTAAGACTTGGATTAGCAAGGGGCCCTCCAGTGAGGTGTGTACCCTGCCGTTCTTCCACTGGCCACGCACACATGAACTGGGTTGCGGGTCCGGTATGGCCGCCTTAGGCAACTAAATAACGCACAGAGAGGTGATGCTTTGTCGGTGACCCTTCGGGGCTATGTCTTTTTGGACAGCCTGCAACCACAGTTGGCCGCATTCACGGGAACCACTTGCCGGGGGTTCCTGCCCTTGGCGGGGCAAGCGTCGCTGTGGATTGAGACGGCCCCGGGAATGATCATCAATCGGGTGACTGATGTCGCGCTAAAAGCCACCAAGGCGGTCCCCGCCGTCCAGGTTGTCGAGCGTGCATTCGGCCTGTTGGAAATTCACCACGACGACAAAGGCGAGGTGATGAGCGCGGGCGACACGGTCCTCGAATACCTCGACATCAAGGCCGATGATCGGTTGCGACCCAGAGTAGTCAGCGACCAAGTCATCCGTTCGGTTGAAGCCTATCAGGCCCAGTTGATCAACCGAAACCGGCAGGGAATGATGCTGATTCCGGGCGAGAGTCTGTTTATTCTTGAGACCGAACCCGCAGCATGGGTTGTGGCTGCCGCCAACGAGGCAGAGAAGGCCGCGAACGTAAATTTGATCAACCTGCGCCCATTTGGCGCCTTCGGGCGATTGTGGATGAGCGGCTCAGAAGCCGAAATTGATTGCGCGAGAGAAGCGGCAATCGCCGCGATTGAGTCTCTTGCAAATAGTTGAAATTTAAGGAAATTTACCTGTAGGAGTTGTGATGGCAGATGCACTCGGAATGATTGAAACTCGTGGCCTTGTGGCCATGGTTGAAGCGGCAGACGCGATGGTGAAAGCCGCACGCGTTGAGCTCGTCAGCATGGAAAAAATTGGTGGCGGATACGTGACTGCCATCGTTCGCGGTGACGTGGCTGCGGTGAAGGCTGCTACTGAGGCCGGCGCTCGACAGGCGCAACGCGTCGGCGAGTTGGTGAGCGTGCACGTCATTCCACGCCCACACGAGAACATCGACGAAGTGTTGCCGCTCGGCCGCGCCCCTGCTCGCAAGAAGTAGGGTTCGCTCATGAAGTTGGGGCGGATCGTAGGCACCGTCGTGTCGTCGACCAAAGACGAAAAAATCGACGGTCTCAGACTGTACATTGTTCGCGACCTCTCGATGGAGATGGCGGACAAAAGCAGTTTTGTTGTCGCTGCTGACTCCGTCGGCGCGGGTGTCGGCGAGGTTGTGCTCTATGCATCGGGTTCGTCGGCACGCCAGACCAAATCGACTGACGGTCGGCCAATCGACGCGACCGTGATGGCGATTGTTGACGTCATCGACATCGACAACAAGGTCGTTTTTAACAAAGGGGCGGAGTGATGGCTGACCAGGTCACGGAACTTGTGGAACGCGTCCTTGCAAGGGTTCGAAATGGCGAGGTGCCAGACCGCGAGATCGACATGCCGGGGGCGCCACGCGGCGTCTTCAAGACTGTTGATGCGGCGATGGACGCAGCCGACCATGCGCAACTCACACTGGTGTCGATGCCGCTCGAAAAGCGCCGGGAAATCATCGCAAACATTCGCAAGCGTGCCGCCCAAGATGTTTCGTCACTCGCCCGATTGGCAGTCGATGAGACTGGATTGGGTCGGTACGAAGACAAAATTAAGAAGAACCTTTTGGTGATCCACAAGACCCCCGGGCCTGAGATATTGGAGCCCATCGCGTACACCGGTGATGACGGATTGACGCTGATTGAACGCGCGCCCTATGGCGTGATGGGGTCGATTACACCCTGCACCAATCCAACCGAGACCATCATCAACAACGGCATCGGGATGGTTGCTGCGGGGAACACGGTGGTGTTCAACACTCACCCAGCGGCGAAAGGGGTCAGCGCGTACTGCATTGACCTGATCAACAAGGCCAGCATCGAGGTGGGCGGTCCCGAAAATCTGATGACGTGTGTCGAGACTCCGACCATTGCATCCGCCAACGCAGTAATGACGCACAAGACGACCGCGATGGTCGTTGTTACCGGCGGCGGTGCTGTTGTTAAAGCGGCCATGAACTCGGGTAAAAAGTGTGTCGCTGCAGGACCGGGAAACCCTCCAGTTGTCGTCGATGAAACCGCTGATATCGATCTTGCGGGTCGCGGAATCGTTCGCGGTGCGAGTTTCGATAACAATGTGATCTGCACCGATGAAAAAGAAGTATTTGTGGTGGACAAGGTTGCAGACCGACTAATCGAGACGATGATTGATGAGGGTGCAGTGTTGCTGCGCAATCATCAGATTACTCGCCTCGAAAAGCTCATCTTGGCGCCGGACCGAGAGCACATCAACCGCGACTGGGTGGGGCAAGACGCCGGAAAGATGCTGCGAGAGATTGACGTGCCGTTCAAGGGCGATCCCCGGCTCATCATCTGCGAAGTTCCGGCTTCACACCCCTTCATTCAGTTGGAGAAGCTGATGCCGGTGGTTGGCATTTGCAGGGTTGCAGATGTTCATCAAGGCATCGATCTCGCCAAGGAGGCGGAGCATGGGTATCGCCACAC
>DEBL01000239.1 GCA_002348535.1 Deltaproteobacteria bacterium UBA2957
ACACCCCAGAACCGGACCTTCACGACTTCATTCCGATGGTCAGCATATTTGTGGCTTGGTCGAGGTCGGTCTGAAGCCCTTCGATGCTGCCGAGGATGGAGTCAAAGTCGTTTCCAAACATGCGAAATACCCACGGGGGCATGTCATCTTCGGTTGCGGAAACGGGGGCATTCACGGATTCGAAGAGGTGGTTCGCCAACACATTGCCGAAAAAAAGGCAGTGCCGAATTCGTTCTTCGGTGCGGCCCGTGCCGGGAATGTGATGGGCGCGTATCGCACCGACAAGAGTGGCCGGGAAGTCCCACGATTCACACAAGAACGCCCCGACTTCCGCATGACTATGGCCGATAAACTCTTCTTCGGTTTGATACAGCGGTACACCCCGCTCCCGTGCGGCGCTGAGCGCTCCTCGGAACTCGGTCGGACGGAACTGAGCGAAGACTACTTTACCGATGTCATGCAACAAACCAGCGACGAAATAGTTCGCTGCGTCCACTTCAGGAACGCGAATTTTGCGGGCCAATGCTCGCGTGATCACGGCGGTGGTGAGCGAATGCTGTAGAAAGTCCTGCATGTCGAAGCCGGCATCATTCTCAGTGGGCAACGAGCCGATGGCTGCGATGGCAAGGGCGACATGCTTGACCGTATTGAGGCCGAGATAAACCACGGCATGGTTGATGGAGACCACCTTTCTGGACAGGCCAAAATAGGCCGAGTTCGCCACCTTCAAAATCTTCATCGTCAGCACGGGGTCGTGGTCGATCACCCTCACGAGGTCTCGAGGGCTGGAGTTGATGTCTGACGTCAGCGTGATCACCTTTTGCACACTTGCGGGGAACGCGGGCATACGCTCACACATGGCGACAAGTTCGGGGGCAACGGTACTCACCGGTGCAGCGTAACTGGTTCCATCCGGTCAGGGCGGCGCATTGGGGTATGATCGGCCCATGAATGATTCAGATTGGACGCGAAAGCGGTTTCGTGGCTGGGCTCAGGGCTGCAGCATTGTGCTCATCGGACTTGGCTCCGCCTCACTCTGGCTGGCCTGCAGTTAGCCGGTGCTGCGCAACTGCAATGTGGGTTTTGGTTGCACGCGGACGATTTGAAATGACCCCATCCACGCCGAGGGCGACCATGCGCTTAACGTCGGTTTGGGCGTCGACGGTGTACACAAACACCGGAAGACCCAGCGAATGAGCGTGGTCTACAACAGGACGCGTCACGGACTCGTGGTTCAGGCCAACCGCGGAAGCTCCGATGGCCACTGCCGTCTCAATGGCCGCCAGCGAGTACGGAACCCCAGTTCGAATCGGATCGATCAAGAGCAATGTTGGAACTGTCGGCGCGACCCGGCGCGCTGCTTGAACCTGCCGGGGGTGAAAGGAAAACACGACGGTCTGGTCAACCTTGCCAGCCGCCCTCATTGCGGCCATGACCAAGGGCATCACCGATGCTCGCGTTTTTATTTCGATGGCCGCGACCGTATCGGGGCCAAGGGCGTCAAGCGCTTGCGCCAAACTCGGAATGCGTTCACCGGTGAACGTGTCCGAAAACCACGATCCGGCATCGAGAAGCCGGAGGTCTTCCGCCGTGGTTCGGCTTACTCTTCCCGTTCCATCGGTGGTTCGAGCCAGCGTTCTGTCGTGAATCACGAACAGCTCTCCATCGCTGGACGACCGAACATCGAACTCCACGAGAGGCACCCCGAGCTTGGATGCCTCTTGGATGGCCGCAACGGTGTTTTCGGGGGCGACTGCACTGGCCCCGCGATGCGCCACCACGATGGGGGTCTGATGACGAGCGACCAGCCGAGTGGCCGGACTGCTGGCGAAGACGGTTGAAACCAGCAATAGCGCGCTCATCATTTGGATCGGAAACTACGGGGCAGCCAAGGTTCTTTGGCGAGGCCAGTGGCGACCATCAGCTGGATTACATTCCAAGACAAGTCGACGCCGCCGTGAAGTGCATGCTTGGCGCTACGCGGGAACCGGTGGTGACTGTTGTGGTACCCCTCGCCATTGGTAAACCACGCCACCCACGGCACATCGCGTGAGCCCTCGCCGGTATCGTAGGGCTGGGTTCCAAACGTTGGCCAGTGGCAAATCGAGTTCACCGCCCATGACGCATTCGTGAGAAACAGGTGCGCAAGCCAAAGCCACGCGACTCCCGCCACACCCCCAAGTACCGCTGCGGTGGCGACCTGTGCCACGAAAACAACGGGCATCACCAAAGGAATGTCGAGCCATCGCATTAACCGTTCTTTCATCAGGTCGGGACAGACCTTCCGCCATGTGGGTGGGTTCCGGCCGACCAGCCGCTTGAGATCATGGACGAGGATCAGTGCTTGCTGTCCGAACCCGCTCAACGCGAACAGAATGCACGGCAGGGGGTGACTGGTGCCGACCATCCATCCCGTATGGCCCTGCCAAAAACCCTCAACGGGGGAATGGGGATCCTCCTCGGTGTCCGACCGTGCGTGATGAAAGCGGTGGAGGCCTACCCAGAACACCGGCGATCCGGAATGCATTGCGCCCAGCACAGTCCACATCCCGCGGACCACAGGCCCAGTCTGGAACGCCCGGTGCGTGAGCAGCCGGTGGTATCCAACGGTGTTTCCAAGCCCAAGAAGGGTCGTGAAACAAAACCATAGTGCGATAGCGGTAAACGTTGACATCGCCCTATTCGTAACCATTTCGTATTATTTTTAGTTTACGATTTGGTGAGGATAGGAAATTGCCGCGGAACATGTTGTGAGC
>DEBL01000185.1:0-2178 GCA_002348535.1 Deltaproteobacteria bacterium UBA2957
CGCATCGGCATCCGCGTCCGCATCTGAATCACCAGAAAAACCGCACTCGCCATCGAGGCCCGGGCCCTCCACGCATGCGCGCATGATCCAGTCGCCCATCACGAGAAAATCGCCGCTCCGGTACCAATCCCAAGGAAACAGGTCCGGGAAGTCCAATGATGTGGCGTACAGCCAATTTCGATCGCCATGGTCGATCCATGAATCCCGAGCAATCGAAGGGTAGCCGGCATGCTCATCATGGCACACTGCAACCATTGGCAATGTGCCATCAAACACATGGTCTTCTATGCCAGCCTCTAAATCAGCAATCTCGATACGGTTGAGCGCCACATCCGAACCGGTCATCGTGATGGCCGCCGCACCGACCATTGTCCGACCGGAGAGGTCCGTATCATCGACCTCAAACACCTCCACGATGAAGACCTGTGTGGCGCCCGAGCCTCCGACCAGCGCATCAACATGCTTCAAGGTGAACGGTCCTAAGTCACGGTCGGGAACAAACACTGACCCCCAACATTCATTCTCGATGAATCCCCCGGAAAAGTAGGCTGCATCACCTGACTCAAAGCTATCGTTTCGAAGCAGCTCGCCGCCCGCCACCGCGGGTTGCAGCGTGAACCAACCGGCCACCAACCATGCACTCTTAATCACCAAGCCCTCCAGTTGCGGTCACACTCGCCGCGGTAAACCCGCCTACTTTCCTTCCGTAAACACCAGTTCGAGGTTGTCCACGTAGCCATCGTTTCCACCGGATGAGTGCAAAAAATCAACCGTCACACGCACCGAACGAACAAAGGGTGGAACCATTCCAAAACGGGTCCGAAGCGCCAGCCCAGTGGTGTCGTCACGATCCGCATCCGTCACCGGCGGGAGGGTCTCCGATGCAACCACAGCGCCCGATAAATCGTACATGTCAACCGTCACGCGCGCGCGGTCATTCTGGTCCGAGTAACCGCCGAGCCACCCTGACAACCGATAACCAATTGAACCCGTGTCAATCGCAGCGGCGATATCGGCGAGATCAATGTCCTGCCAAATCGACGAATCTCGAGAAGCATCGCCACCGCACAAAAAGCTATTGCCCCGGTCGTCGGGACCAGCATCCGTCAACGACGGGAAGCCAGAGCTCCCATACAAGGTCGCCGTGCTGTATCCCGGGTCAACCCATCCGGGCAGCGCTGCATCGGGCAGGAATCCATCGAAACCTCGTTCCATCTCCGCGTCCCCGTTTACAATGACATTGCGCTCGAGGGCGACTGCCGGTGGTGCGGTGGGTTCGAACCCAACCGCTGTGCCATCGAGGCCCCAATCGGCCTCCACCGCAACCCCGAGGTGGGCAAGCGCGGTCGGCACAATGCTCACCGTGTTGGGCGCCGGCCAAATCGGCCCAGGGACCGCATCTCCGCCATGAATAAATAGAGGTACCAAACGGTGTTCGGGCACGTTGTCTCCGTGCCCACGACCTGACCCAGCATGGTCCGTCGACACGATGATCATCCAATCTTCTTCGAGGTACGATGGACGGCTCTTCAAGGCCTCAAGAACCAATCCGATCTGATCGTCGATCAGCTCCATGGCATCAACGTACTCGACCACGGCGGGTGAAAAGCCATGAGCATGGCCATTGGTGTCGAGGTCAGACAGCATCCATACGATGGCATCCAAGTCCTGCGTCAAGACGTCCAACTGCAACTGCGTCGTTGTGCGCGCATCGCCATCGTCGTCACCGTAATCCCAATAGTAAACCCAATCGGCGCCGTCATCGCCACCGAGCGCAGTCTCGTACATCGGTCGCCATGTGTGGTACGCGGCAGTCTGCAGTTCAGGGGCCGCCTCGTCGAGCAACCGAAACCAGTATGGATACTCTTCGTAGTTCGCCCCCGAGAAGCTATTATCATCGACCCCATGCTTGTCGCGATGCACACCGGTTACGAATGTCGACTGACCTGAACCACTGATGGTTGTATCCTCCACGCGGGCCTCGAGGCTGTAGGCCGAGCGTGCCCACAACCCATCAATCGTAGGCGTATCGGCCACCGTTATGACGTCCGGTCGCCAACCGTCCACCATGATGGTGAGGACTTTCTTCCGGCGGATTGGTTCGCCGGTATCGCTGTCGGCATCTGCGTCGGCGTCCGCGTCGCCGTCCGCGTCGGCATCCGCATCGGCGTCGGCATC
>DEBL01000185.1:2524-9649 GCA_002348535.1 Deltaproteobacteria bacterium UBA2957
CATCCGCATCCGCGTCGGCATCCGAATCAGTCGCGGTCGCCATCGACGGTTCCGAACCGCCACTGGACGCCCCCTTGTAGGTTGGGGCGCACCCTCCAATCATCGCAACAACAATCCCCGTTACCATAACCACTCCCTCGCGGGATCATACTCGAATCGGGGGCCAAGGGATCGGTTCAATGCTGTGGGTTATCTTGCTGCGCGCCTCTGGAGTTCCTTTGCGTGTCGCCATCACCATCCTCAATCTTCTGGTCGGGTTTGTCACTGGATGCACGACCCGTGCACCCGACCGTCCCGACGTAGTCCTCATCACGTGGGACACAGTTCGGGCCGACCACGTGGGCAATGCATCCACACCGACGTGGAATGCGTTGGCCGGCAATGGTGCGGTCTTCACCGAGGCACGGAGTCCCGTGCCACTTACACTGCCCGCACACGCCTCCATGATGACCGGAGAGAATCCGCCCCGCCACGGTGCGCGAGACAACGGGACGTGGCCCGTTGTGGATGGCATACCCATTTTGGCCGAACAATTCCGCTCCGCAGGCTGGACCACCGGAGCATTTGTATCTGCCTCCGTTCTGGATAGCCGCTACGGCATCGCCCGCGGTTTTTCGACCTACAACGACCACATTCGACCGGGAAAAGACCGCGTCGTCGCCCATCGATCTGGCACCGAAACCGTTGAACAAGCCGTCGCTTGGCTCGGAGATCGGCCCGCTGACCAGCCGGTGTTTCTGTGGGTCCACCTGTTCGACCCGCACCGCCCTTGGGAGTCGAGCGAGGACCCGGACATCTCTGACTACCAAGCCGCAATCGGCGAGGCCGACCGAGTCACGAAGCGCATAGTCGACGTCATGGATGCACGGGGCCGCTTAAATTCTTCAATCATTGCAGTCACCAGTGACCATGGAGAGGGTCTCGGCGAACACGGCGAGGAAACTCACGGCTATTACGCCTACGACAGCACACTTCGAGTGCCCCTCATGGTCTGGGTTGGCGAGGATGTCCGAACCGCCAAGCCCACGACTGGGACCATCGTATCGGGACCCGCATCGCTCGTCGACATCGCGCCAACCCTATCCACCGCCGCGGGCCTAGAACCCTTCGGGACCGCAGGCATCGATTTGCTCGACAGCCGGTATGCTGAGGCTGTTCCGCCTCGAGTGCTGAGCTTCGAGACTGTGACTCCCGCCATGGACTTTGATGCTGCGCCCATCTTCGGCATGGTCGATGCGCAGTCACGAGCGTTGATCGATCTCCCCAAGCGAGAGAAGTACCACCTCGACTCGGATCCCAAGCAACTTGTGAACCGCTACCGCGATGCGGATGCCGCAGACATGGACGCCGCACTGGCTGAGATCGATCGGGCGTGGCCCCCCTCAAGCGATCCCATGACGCTTTCTGAGGAAGAGCGCGAGGCACTCGAGTCCTTGGGATACATCATGCGAACGCCGACCACCTACGAACCCAGCCGGGTTGACCCGAAGGATCGAATCGAGCTGTTCAACTTGCTGACCAACACACCAGCGGAACCGGCAGTGCAACTGCTAGACCGGGCCAACAGCCTCATCGACGAGCACGGCATGGTGCCCGCATTGATGCTGTTTAAGGCCGACCTGTTTGACGCATTGGCCCGGCCCTTGGACGCGCTGGATACCGTCCGCCAAGCCGCGACAGCCCACCCCGAAGACAACGACCTGAACGGTGAGTTCTTGAGCCGAAGTCGCGCACTGAACGAGCTGCGTCGGTTGGCGACAGCCATTGAGGATGACCGCGCCACGAAACCCTACGATCTGACCATCGAGCGTGACCTCGCACTCACCTATCACAGGCTTCAACGCTTCGACGATGCCGAGGCTATCTATCGTCGCATACTCGAACAGCAGCCCGCCAACGACTCCGTGCGGGTGGACCTTGCACGCATGTTCGCCTCACAGCAGCGATACGATGCCGCTTTGAGCACACTCGCACCGGCAATGCGGCGCCCCAATCGTTCGGCCGATGTGGATTGCATGGCCGGAAGATTAATGAGTCGAGGAAAGAACAAGCCTGCCGAAGCACAGCGACTGCTCAGCTACTGCGCAACTCAATCGCTCCGCTGAACGGCGGCAACACTGCATCACGAGGCGACAGAACCGGATCGCGCACTGGCCAGTCGATGGCGAGGTTCGGGTCATTCCACCGGATTCCCGCTTGGTGGTTTGACTGATACGCCGTTGTGCACCGGTAGTGAACGGTTGCAGGTCCATCGGTGACGGCGAATCCATGGGCAAAACCCGGCGGAACCCAGAGTTGTTGACCGTCACCCGCGCGGAGATGCACACCCACCCAACACCCAAGCGTCTCCGAATTCAAACGGACATCGACCGCTACATCGTAGATTGCACCGCTTAGCACACTCACAAGCTTGCCTTGAGGCGACAGCGTCTGGAGATGAAGACCGCGAAGTACATTGCAGTTCGATGTCGACACGTTGTCCTCAACAAAGGGTCCGATTCCCGCCGCTTGCCACTCGTCCCGATTCCAAAAGCGGGTGAATGTGCCTCTGTGATCCGGAAAGGCTTCAAGGCGGACTATTTTGACCGCAGGAATCGTTGTCTCGACCAACTCCACCGCTGCTCCTCCAATAAAACTATCGTGCACGCCCTCGAATTTTTGCAAGACCGTTCGATGAAGTTTCTGGGAGGTCAAGTGAAAATCCGCGTACAGACCACAATCGGGATTCAATGCTCAGCCGGTGTTTTCTTTGGCACCACCGACTGGATCAAGGGCCGTACAGTGCAGCTTCGCAGTCCTGTGACCGTTCGCCCGAACGATGAAATTACGTTGAAGCTTGAACTCCCCAATGGCGGCGAGTGGCTTCTCGCTCGAGCCCGGGTCCTCAAGACGGCCGATGGCGACGTCGACGAAGCATCTCGGGTGCTCGCCCGGATTTCGTCGATGAGCCCCGAGCATCGGAATCAACTCCACGCCTTTCTGGAGCGATCCGCACGCGGTCCGAAGGTCATGCCGCGCCGTTCCGGGGAGCCGATCCCCCTGCACGAGCCCTCCGTCTCCATGTCATCGGATGGTCGGAACCTCATCGTGAAGTGGACCGACCCGAGGGCATTTCGCCGAGATTGGGCACTCCACTTGAGTCGAGGACGGCTGCCCGCATACGGATCGCCCCCTCATCGCCGCGCATTCATGATGTGTGTGATGATGCCCAATGGATACGTGACGAAGTTCCCTGCCGAAATTGGAGAAACCCTGCGCGATGGCTGGTTAGTTCGATTTCTTGTACCTCATGGCGCGTACAATCGAATGCGCGACTTCGCAGAAGACCACAAACGTCGGGTGGTCTAAGCGCGATTGTTGGTTAGCATGCCTCGTTGATTTCACCGAGGTGCACCATGTCGAACAAGCCAACGATCATCTACACGAAGACCGATGAAGCCCCCGCGCTCGCCACGCATTCATTTCTTCCCATCGTCAAGGCCTTCACTGGCTCATCCGGGATCGATGTAGAGACGCGTGACATCTCACTGGCTGGGCGGATCCTCGCCGGGATGAATGACCTGTTGCCGGAGGACCAGCGCGTGAGTGACTCGCTGGCCGAACTGGGTGAACTCGCGAAGCGCCCCGAAGCCAACATCATAAAGCTGCCCAACATCTCTGCATCGGTGCCACAGTTGAAGGCTGCGATCTCCGAGCTGCAGATTCAAGGCTACGCGCTTCCGGACTATCCCGAAGAACCACAAACCCCCGAGGAAGAGCGAATCCGTTCGCTGTACAACAAAGTGAAGGGGTCGGCCGTCAACCCTGTGCTTCGCGAAGGGAACTCAGACCGCCGAGCCCCCAAGGCCGTGAAAGAGTACGCACGTGCCAACCCCCACTCCATGGGCGCTTGGACTGCCGATAGCAAGAGCCACGTCGCGACCATGAACAGCGGTGACTTCCGCTCCAATGAACAATCTGTGACACTCACCGGCGACACGACCTTGAGGATTGAGCACATTGCCACAGACGGCACTGCAACAGTCCTGAAAGACGGGATCGCTGGGTTGGCGGGTGAGGTGGTCGACTCAACCTTCATGAGCAAATCTTCACTCCTGACCTTCCTCGCCGAACAGGTCGACGACGCCCGCACCACCGGCGTGCTGTTCAGTCTCCACATGAAAGCAACCATGATGAAGGTGTCGGACCCCATCATCTTCGGCCATGCAGTCCGAGTCTTTTTCCGCGATGTGTTCTCTAAGTACCGGGCGGAGCTCGACGCCATCGGTGTCGATGTCAACAACGGCCTCGGCGACCTCCTTGGGAAGTTGGATGGACTTGCACCGGAGACCCGCGCAGCCCTCGAAGCGGACATGCAAGCGGTCTATGCGAACGGTCCCGCACTGGCGATGGTGGACTCGGACCGCGGCATCACAAACCTGCACGTTCCTTCCGACGTGATCATCGATGCATCGATGCCCGCCATGCTCCGCACCAGCGGTTGCATGTGGAATGCGAAAGGCACGACCCAAGACACCAAAGCTGTGATTCCCGATTCGAGCTACGCCGGCATCTACCAAGCGGTCATTGACGACTGCAAGGCCAATGGAGCCCTCGATCCGGTCACCATGGGCAGCGTCTCGAACGTCGGCTTGATGGCGCAGAAAGCTGAGGAGTACGGAAGCCACGACAAGACCTTCGAACTGGCTTCAGCGGGTGTCGTGCGCGTGGTCGACTCCACCGGGGCTGAACTGATGCAGCACACGGTCGAGGCCGGAGACATCTGGCGCATGTGCACCGTCAAGGACGCGCCCATCCAAGACTGGGTCAAGCTGGCGGTGTCCAGGGCGCGCGCTACTGGGGCTCCCGCGGTGTTTTGGCTGGACGAGACACGGGCCCATGATGCACAGCTGATCAAGAAGGTGGAGCAATATCTGCCGAATCATGAACTCGAGGGACTTGAGTTTCCAATTCTTTCGCCGGTTGAAGCCACCCGATTTTCTCTTGCGCGCATCCGCAAAGGCCTCGACACAGTCTCCGTCACCGGCAACGTGTTGCGCGATTATTTAACCGACCTGTTTCCGATTCTTGAGGTCGGGACCAGCGCCAAGATGCTCTCAATTGTGCCACTGATGAACGGCGGCGGACTGTTTGAAACGGGCGCAGGCGGGTCAGCGCCAAAGCACGTCCAGCAGTTTGAGGCAGAGGGCCACCTCCGCTGGGACTCCCTCGGCGAATTTCTTGCCCTCGCGGTCTCGCTGGAGCACGTGGCCAATCGCTATCAAAACCCACGTGCACGTGTACTTGGGTCGACGCTCGATGATGCAACGACGCAGTATTTGCTGTCCAACAAGTCGCCGTCGCGACGGGTGGGCGAACTCGACAACCGAGGTTCTCACTTCTACCTTGCAATGTACTGGGCGCAGGCCATCGCCAGTCAGACGGAGGATGCAGAACTGGCGACACAGTTCGAGGGAATCGCTGCCGACCTCGCGAGCAACGAAGCGACGATTGTGGACGAACTCAACGCCGCCCAAGGCTCCGCAATGAACCTCTCAGGATACTATGCGCCCGATGAATCGCGCGCTGCAGAAGCCATGCGTCCCAGCGCCACCCTAAACGCAATCATCAACGCGATTGGCTAAGTCAACTTGTGGTCGACCTCGAGGTAGGCCCCGAGCTTTCGAACGAGCACGTACAACGGCAGCGTGTCCAATGCGGCACACACCAGCTTGAACACATAGCCGGCCAGAATGAAGGTCCAGAGTTGAGGCCACAGGGCTTGGCTATCGTCGAGCGGAAGGCCCGCTGCGTAAAAGTGGGTGATGGTCATCACTGAAAACGAATCCACAAATTGGCTGACCATCGTGCTTGCGTTGTTGCGAAGCCAAAGGTGGTTGCCGTTGGTCACGCGCTTCCAGAAGTGAAACAGGTGGACATCGCACAGCTGGGCGATCAAGTACGCCGACATCGAGGCGACTACCGAACCGAATGCGAGGTGCTGAACTTCAAAGAACAGCCGGCCATCTACTCCTTCGGGAGGCAGCCCCGTGGCAGGATCGGTTCCCAGCTCAGGGGGGAGAACGCCGCCCAGCCAGAGAATGAAGGCAACCCAGATATTGAGACCGAACCCAACCCAAACAACATTGGAGGCCCGCTTTCGCCCATACAACTCTGAAATTAGGTCTGTGCACAGAAACGTGATCGGGTACGGCAACACACCCACCGCAAGCGGCATGGGAACGCTCACCCCGAACACCGTGAAACTCAAGTCGATAAATCGGGTCAACCCAAGCACGTTGAGCATCGTGAGGGAGCCAAGGAACAACCCCGAAATCACCAAAAACACGACTTCGCGGCGTGCTTGGAGAGGGCTTGCTTCCATCGGATGAAGGGAATGGTCCATCGGTATCTCCTTGGCAAAACCCGCTTCTCGTACGGAGCAGGTTAACGGGTCCAGCGATGACCCACGCCGTGACCCGACCCAGAAAACCGTTTTTTAGTGCCAGCGGACGGCTCGAGGTCCATCAACTGCCTGCTGCGTCCGACAATCTTGTCTGGATCGCAGTCTGCACCGAAACAGGCTCAGCCGGCGCGGTCGACGGACCCGATGCGGAGACCGTCCTCACCTACTGCAAGGCCCAAGGCATACGGTTGACGACCATCCTGAACACGCACACGCATCCCGATCACATTGGACTGAACCGAGGCTTAGCTGAACGCCATTTGCTGCGTCAGATGCGGGTGATTGGCGCAGCCGCCCGCGCTTCGGATGTGCCGGGGATCACTGAACGTGTCGCGGACGGTGACCGATTTCAACTTGGCGATGCCATCGGCAAAGTGTGGATGACTGAGGGCCACCTCAATGGCCACATCTCATTTCTCGTGGACGGCGTGCTGTTCTGCGGTGACACGCTGTTTGGTGGCGGCTGCGGTCGGTTGTTTGATGGGCCTGCATCGAAGATGCATGCAAGCCTGCAACGTTTCATCACCCTACCGGTGGAAACCAAGGTGTGTTGCGGCCACGAGTACACGCAAGACAACCTGCGCTTCGCATGGATGATTGACCGTGACAACCCCGCTCTCCGCGACCGTATCCAAGAGGTGTGGAACATTCGACGCCTTGGCGGCTGCACCGTGCCTTTC
>DEBL01000269.1 GCA_002348535.1 Deltaproteobacteria bacterium UBA2957
TTGGCAGCGAGGCGACGACCAACGGTTGGTTCGAATGGTGGCTCCACCCCGCCTCGCAGGCGTAAGCTTGCTGGCCCGACCCGGTAATCAACTGCACCTGTTTCTGCCGCATTACCCACCGGCGCGACGCGTGCTCGACTCCAAGCGTTCCGACTCGTTCATGGGTACAGATTTTGCCATCGAAGACTTGTCGCGAATGACCTACACGGGAACGTATGATGCAACGGTGGTTTCGGTCGAGGAGGGCCTGACTCGACTTCGCCTCACGCACCCCTCTGACCCAAACGCCCATCCGCCCGAACTTTGGATTGACGCCGATGCCGTCATCCACCGCATCGACCACTTCGGTAAACGAGGCAACGTCGTTCGACGACTCCAATTGGATGATGTCCGACCGGTTGGCAGTGCAGCCATCGCACATCGAATTCGGGTGACCGACCTCACGAATAATCGCGTTACTGTTGCCACAATCAACCGAATTGACACCGACACCCCAATCGACGACTCCGTATTCACCGTCATGAATCTGGAGCGTCCATAAATGGAGAGAAGCATGTTCCGTCCAATGATCACGGCCATGGCACTGAGTGCCTGTGCACCCACAGGAACCGACACCTATGAACAGCCATATGACTTCGCTGGGAATACCTTCACCATGACATCGACCGGTGTTGATGACCAATGCGCTGACGGTTCTTTCACGACGTTGCTGCTGCCAGAAGGAGACGGCTCCACCAACGACTGGGAATACCCCATCGAGATCCCGTCATGGACCGATATGGCCGCGGGTGTGACCTATGAAATCCAACTGCAAGAGCCATTCAACGCCATGGAGGTCACGGTGACTCAAGGCGATGCGGATGGTGTTGCGGTGATGACCGGAGCGCAACAAGATGATGTCGTTCTCAATGAAGAACTTCATGGCGACTGTACAGTGGACATGACGATCGATGCCACACTTGTATTGAACTCCGACACTGACCTCTCTGGTTCTGCGGCGCTCAGCATCGATGACCCCCAAGGTGAGTTGTGTCCACAACTCGTGGAAGGCTGCCAAGTCTTGCTCGACTTCACCGGAACTGCACAGTAAGACCGCATGCCCTCTGCAGCCTTAGCCCTGCTTGGAATCTCGGTTGGCTTCGCCGAACCAAATTCGTTCGGAGCCACGGTTTCGTCCACGGCTCGCGTTGGCCTCGATGGCTGCGCGTCCACGCCCGCAACCTGCTCGTGGCTGTCATTCAACGATTCGGCGGTCCTCAGCCCATGGGCCCTTGCAAAACCGAGCGCGACCGTGGTGGCAAAGGGATCGTTTGACCTTCGAATCAATGGTGTTCATCAGAGTGAATCCAACGAACAAGCGCAACCGTTCCAAGCCTCGACTCGCTTGACCGATGCTTGGGTATCGATGCGCTCGAGCCACACAGACCTTACCCTCGGCGTCCAGCGGGTGTCTTGGGGTGTGGGCCAAGGGTACAGCCTCATCGACACCATCAATCCCCTGAACCTCGACGATCCGACGCAGTTTGATCAACGGCTCAGTGTGTTGGCCGCACACGCCTCTCTGTATTCCGGCCACCTCGATGCATCGGCTGTGATTGTTCCGTTCTTCGTTCCTGCAGCGCTTCCCGTATCCGGTGTGGCACTCATAAACTCAGGGTCTGATTTTTTCGATGACCAGTTTTCTCAGAGCACCTCTCTTGAACTCGGGTCAGTCACGACACGGACCTCGATGCCCACGAACACGGTGAGGGACACCTCGATCGCCACACGCATTCGGTACACACCCGCAGCCGGCGACTTCGCCCTATCTTGGCACCGAGGCCGCGATAGCCTGCCTCAAGCCAACGGAGCCTTGGTGCTCATCGGATTTCAAACCGTCGAAGGTCGAGTTGACGTTGGCGTTCCATTGGAATTCCCCAAACGGGACATCCTCGGTTTCTCAGCGCGGACAACACTGCCCGGCGACGTCACAAGCTGGATCGAGGTCACTCGCACTGTCGCCGCCAAAGCCTCAGTGGCACCCAGCGAAGCACAAATGGAAGGGCTGGTGAACGTTGGTGCAATCGAGAGCGTTCCCGACCCCATTCCATACACAGTGACACAAGACGGCACCCCGGTGTTTCACTGGCTCTTGGGCGCCGACCGTTCGCTGGGATCACTTCGCCTCACCGCACAATGGTTACACGGCTTCTTGACCGAGCGAACCGCCGACGAGGTTTCCGACTATGCGTTGCTCAGCGCCGCGTGGTCCGCGACGCCGACGCTGCGCTTCGAAGCATCGGGGGCGACCAACTTTAGCGGTCACCTTTTTGCCTTACGCGTAACGACGTTGCACTCAGACTCCGCAGAGCTGGACATCGGGGCCACCCTCATCGATGGGCAAACGCCCAGTCCTTTCGCCGCGCTGCGGACCGCATCGAACCTCCACACAACGGTGCGAATGCGCTTTTAGATTGCCTTGTGGCGCACACCCTGTCACAAGCTTAGGCCATAGGCATGTCAAGAGTAGAAGTGCACAAGTTTGGCGGCACCTCAGTGGGTGATGCTGACAGAATTCGGAACAATGCCGCCCTCATTTCCGGCGCCTCTCGGGATGCCAAAATCGTAGTTGTCGCTAGCGCAATGTCGGGTGTGACCGATGAACTCATTGCCGCGACGAACTGTGCGGTCAATGGGGACGTTGGCGCAGCGTTGCATCGCATCGATGCCATCCTTCAGCGCCACCTTGATGCAAGCAACCGCATCCACTCGTCGAACGAATCGATGACAGAACCGACCTCTGAAATTGAAAGGATCTGTGGTGAACTACAAGACACGGTCAACGGCATTTATGTGCTCGGAGAACTGACCGCGCGGACCCGAGATCGCGTCATCGCGAGCGGTGAAAAACTGAGCATCCGCCTGCTGGCCCATGCGCTATCTGCGGAAGGCGTCGATGCTGTGGCGGTCGATGCAGACACGTTTCTTGAAACCGATGGACGTCACGGTGAAGCCAGCCCGCTGGGTGTTGTGACCGACCGAACCATTGATGCCGCTCTAACCCCGTTGTTGGGCGCCAATAAAACCCCCGTGGTGACTGGTTTCTGTGGTCTTGCCCCTGATGGAGCAACGACCACACTTGGGCGGGGCGGATCCGATTACACGGCGACCCTCATCGCCAGTGCATTGTGTGCCGATGAAGTCACCATCTGGACAGATGTAGATGGCGTATTCAGTGCGGATCCGAGGGTGGTACCCGATGCTCGGTGCGTCAAGCAACTCAACTACCGTGAGGCGGCCGAACTCAGCTTCTACGGCGCCAAAGTACTTCACCAACGCACGATGATACCCGTGGCCCGCCAACGGATACCCGTCCGCACGCGGAACAGCTTCAATCCGACCGCCTCTGGCACTGTAGTAAACGATCGATTCACCCCGGGTTCGCACCCAATCAAAGCCATTTCGGCCGTCAAGGCTCAAGCCTTGGTCAGCATCGAAGGAAAGGGAATGTCGGGCGTGCCGGGCGTAGCGGCTCGGGTGTTCCAATGTTTGGCGGGCCGCAGCATCTCCGTCACCATGATCAGCCAGAGCAGCTCCGAATCGTCCATCAGTCTCGTCGTTCCGCTTTCAGAGGCCAGCACGGCCGCATCAGCTCTCAAGGTGGAGTTTCGCACTGATCTGAGCCACGGCGACATCGAGGAAATCACCCTGCAACCCAACATCGGCCTCTTGGCGGCCGTGGGACTTGGAATGGCCCAGGCTCCCGGCGTCGCCGGACGGGTCTTTGGTGCCTTGGGAGACCGCGGCATCAACGTGCTCGCAATCGCTCAAGGTTCCAGTGAACTCAACATCTCGCTGGCGATTGCCGAGGGCCAAATTCCATTGGCCGTTCGGACCCTGCACCAAGAGTTTGGGCTGCACCGCAAAGACACCGGCGCAGATACACCCGATGGACTCGACCTGCTGCTGCTCGGATGCGGCGCCATCGGTCGGGATCTCATCCGCCAAATCAACGATCGCCGGGAACACATTGCTAATCGATTCGGATTGAATGTGCGCTTCGCAGCCATCGCCGACAGATCCGGATTCATGATGAAGCCAACGGGCCTATCCACAAAGGAACTGGACGCAATTGTCGAGGCGAAAGCGCAAGGGGGCCGGCTTGCTGACCTTCCAGGAAGCACCCTCGCCTCACGCCCTTCGGCGATGGTCGAGGCCGCACTCGATTTTCGCTTGGCCCGGCCGATACTCGTCGACATATCCGATTCCAACGATGCGCATGAGGCCTTCCTCACCGCCCTTGAGCGCGGCTGTGACGTCGCGACGGCAAATAAAAAACCCCTCGCAGACGATGCCGAGATGTTCGAGCGCTTACATGCAACTGCGGTACGGAATGGGCAAGTCATTCGTGCAGAAGCGACGGTGGGGGCCGGTCTTCCCGTCATCGACACCTTGGACATTTTGCTCTCCACTGGGGATCAACTGCACTCGGCTCGTGGATGCCTCTCCGGGACGCTCGGCTACTTGATGAGTGAGCTCGAACACGGCTCCCGGTTCTCTGAAGCCGTTCGCCGCGCTGTTGACCTTGGCTACACGGAACCGGACCCCGTCGCAGACTTGTCTGGTGTGGATGTTGCGCGAAAGGCAACCATTCTTGCCCGGCTTGCGGGATTCCCCAGCGCCAGCCGACCGGTACAGCTAACGGGATTGGTCGATGCGCAGCATGCAGGCATGGCCCTGCCGGACCTCTACGCCATGCTCGAGACGATGGATGAACAGCTGAAGCAACAGGTCGAAACTGCGCACGCAGAACACAAGGTTCTTCGCTTCGTGGCTGCAGTTGAACCCGACACCATCACGGTCGCACCGGTGGCCGTACCCCGCGACTCGGCCCTTGGGACACTGAGCGGTAGCGACAACATGATTGTGTTTTGGTCCGACCGATACAATGACCGACCCCTTGTCATCACCGGCCCCGGTGCTGGAATTGATGTCACCGCAATGGGTGTACTCGGCGACATTCTGCGGATTGCAGCGGAGCGAAGCCGACCATGACTGTATCTGCATTTGCTCCCGCCACTGTTGCGAATCTCGGCCCAGGCTTTGATGTTCTTGGGCTCGCACTCGATGGCCTCGGTGACACCGTTACGGTGGAATTCTGCCAAGAGTCTGGCATTCACATCGGATCAATCACGGGCGACAACGGTGTGCTGCCAACGGACCCATCTTTAAACACCGCCTCTGTCGCAGCCCGTGCGACACTCCGGGCCGCCGGGGTTGACGCCAACCTGCGGATACACATTAAAAAGGGACTCCCGCTATGCTCTGGCTTGGGCAGCTCTGCTGCCAGTGCCGCTGCGGCCGCATTCGCAACAAACATAATAATCGGTAATCCACTTCGAAAGTACGATCTTGTTTCGCCGTGCATCGAAGCGGAGTCCATCGTTTCGGGCCGCCACGCCGACAATGTGGCGCCATCATTGCTTGGGGGCCTGATCCTTGTGCGGTCACTCAATCCCATCGACTTGGTCCGGCTCCCCATTCCCGAGGGTCTAACCATGGTCGTGGTCACGCCTTCACTCGAGTTGCCCACCAAGCAAGCGCGTGCAGTGCTTCCACCCACCATCCCGCTGGCCACAATGGTCGAGACCACCGCACAGGTCGCAAGTTTGGTTAGCGCTTGCTACTCGGGCGACCTAAGCTTGCTCTCCCGCAGTCTTGAAGACCCGGTTGTCACCCCGGCCCGAATTGGTCTGATACCCGGTGGCGCGCCTGCGCTTGATGCGGCACTGGGTTCCGGTGCATTGGGCGCGTCAATCAGCGGCGCTGGGCCCAGCTTGTTCGCCATGTGTCGTTCCGAGCGAAGTGCTCGACTGGCCGCCGAAGCGATGGCCACCGTTCTGCATGAACACGGCAACTCCACCACGGTACACCTGAGCTCGGCCAACTGCCCCGGTGTACGCAGAGTGACCCCATGAATCATTCCTTGCAATGCGCCAAATGTGGCGAATCATACCCCGTCTTTGACCAGCGATATCGCTGCAACTGTGGCGGTACGCTCGACGTCGTTCACGACCACTCAGCCCTTTCGCTCACTACCGAAATTCTCGATGCTCGACGCAATTCCAATGACCCCATCGACCGGTCTGGTGTTTGGCGGTTTAGGGAACTCATTCTGCCGTTGTCAGACGCTGAACTCAGGAAGGCAGTCGTCACCCGCGGCGAGGGAAACACGCATCTGTACGATGCACCCACCATGGCGACATCAATCGGTGTCGCCCAGGTGCATCTCAAACACGAAGGTGAAAATCCAACCGGGTCCTTCAAAGACCGCGGCATGACGGCCGGAATCACAATGGCCCGGCACTTTGGCATGAAGCAAGGGGCTTGTGCGTCAACTGGAAATACGAGCGCGTCCATGGCTTCATACGCCGCTCGGTGCGGCATGGGTGCCGTGGTGTTCATTCCCGAGGGCAACATTGCGTACGGAAAGCTCAGCCAGGCGCTCGCCTACGGCGCAAAAACCATTCAGATCAACGGCGACTTCGATGACGCCATGGCCTTGGTGCAAGACCTCTGCGGGTCGGAAGGGATCTATCTCCTCAATTCGGTGAATCCGTTTCGAATCGAAGGTCAAAAAGCGATCGGTTTCGAAATTATGCAAGATCTGAACTGGAATCCTCCAGACTGGATTGTGCTTCCCGGCGGAAACTTGGGCAACAACACCGCCATTGCGAAAGGGCTTCAAGAAATCCATGCATTGGGACTCATCGAACGCCTCCCTCGCATCGCCGTGGTCCAAGCGGCGGGCGCGAATCCTTTGTACCGGGCATGGACGCAAGACCGCGATGTGGAGCCGATCACCGCAGCAACCATTGCAACAGCCATCAAGATCGGGGCACCCGTCTCGTGGCGCAAGTCGGTTCGGGGTCTGCGGGCGCTCGACGGCGTCGTCACCGAGGTCAACGACAATGAAATCATGGACGCAAAGGCGTTGGTGGATGCATCGGGGATCGGGGCCGAGCCCGCATCTTGCGCCACGCTCGCCGGACTAAAGCGACTTGTACACGAGGGCGTAATTGACCGCGACGCTCGAGTCGTTGGGGTGTTGACCGGCCACCTGCTGAAAGACCCGGACGTTGTGGTGGGTTACCACACGGGCTCGCTGGATGGTATCGACACCCATCGTGCCAACGCACCCGTGCAAGCTCCAGCCGACGTAGACGCTATCCGTGAAATCCTTCGGCAGTGAAGCGAACGTGCATCACTGAGGTCTCGTGGAGCCATCGTGAGCCTAATCCCACTCCTCATTACTCTGACCCTCTCCTGCAGCACCGATGATCAGAGCGAGGGCTCAGCATCGGCCCAACAGCCCAATGTGTTGGTCTTCACACTCGACACACTCCGAGCCGATGCCCTGGGCGCCTACGGGAACAAGACCAGTCCAAGTCCAACCATCGATGCGCTGACCAACCAAGGGTACCGCTTCACGCGTGCCTACACGGTGACGCCGTTGACCATACCCGCCCACTCATCACTGTGGACCAGTCTTCTCCCGCCGCGTCATGGGGTTCAGGACAACGGCGATTTTTTTCTGGATGAGGGGGCCACGACTCTGGCCGAGCTGCTCAGCGCCGACGGGTACCAGACCATGGCCAGTGTTGGGGCCGAAGTCACTTCGCATCACTGGGGCTTCGCACAAGGTTTTGACGCTTACTACGACGACATGGGGAGCAGTCGAGACACCGAGCGCAACCGTTGGCGCGTTGAGCGTCCCGCGACCGACGTAGTCGCCGATGCGTTGGCGTGGTTCGACACCGAGTGGGATGGAAAAAAGCCGTTTTTCTCGTGGCTGCATATGTTTGATATCCATCACCCATATGAGCCTCCCGAACCGCATGCGAGCGCGTTTCCAAAGCGACCCTACCTCGGTGAAATCGCATGGACAGACGCAGTGCTGGCCGAGTTCTTCCGTGAACTCGAAACGCGCGGAGCAATGAAGAACACATGGATTTTCATCCTCTCCGATCACGGTGAAGGCCGCGGCAGCCACGGCGAGCAACTGCACGGTTCGCTCTTGTACAATTCAACGACCCGAATCCCGCTGATCGTTGTTCCGCCAACACGAGATGGCGGAGGCGCACGCGTTGATTTCCCGACCAGCATCGTCGACATTTTTCCAACCACGCTCGGTCTTGCGGGGCTGCCACTTCCAGAAGGCTTGGATGGTGTCTCTCTTGTCCCTTGGCTGTCACCCACTCCCGCAGAACCGCTTAAAGGACGAAACGTCTACTTGGAGAGTCTCTACGCGTATCGACATTATGGATGGGCACCTCAAAAAGCGTGGGTGACCGACGAGCGAAAGCTCATCGAC
>DEBL01000078.1 GCA_002348535.1 Deltaproteobacteria bacterium UBA2957
TCGGCATCGGCGTCTGCATCGGCATCGGTGTCGGCATCGGTCTGATCGGTGGTTGGTAATCCGGTATCGAACCTTGTCTCCACCGATTTGGGTGTGCACCCAAGCACACCCCCGAGCACCACGAACCAGACCTTCATTTGACCCCCCTGTTCACCCAGATTGCCACAGCTGACGAAGGAGCGCCGCTGCGGCTCCCCACAACCGCTCGTAGAAGCTGGTGGATAAGAGAATGATTTGCACGAGCAGTGCCGCGATGCACAGTGTGAGTGCCACATTGGCCCGCCGTCGGATTTGATCGAGTTGCTCGCGAATGGCAGGTGGTGTCGCGTCGTCTCCACCGTCGAACGAATCGGGATCCGTCGCGAACCAAACCCATAGTGTCAGTGCAGCACCCGGTACGGATGTCCAGCAAGGGATGCCGAGGATGTTCAACGCAATCGCCGCCCACACCGTCTGATTTAGGCGCTCAAGGCGCGCCTCGTGGTTCGCGGTCGGTTCGGGGAGGTCCCCAGAAAACAAGGCGTCGACCCGGTCACTCATGTCAGCAGTCGGGTGAGGTCAGCGTCGTGAGCTTCGCGGTAGAACTCATCGATTTCCAGGCCCGAACCATCGGTGCGAAATCGAAGCACCCCTTCGTCTCTCAACGCGCGGACGGCGTTGTTTAGGTTGACGAGAGACAGCGCCTCCGGTCGGCGAATCTGCTCCGCATCGATGAAGCTTCGCCCCAGTTCTTGCAGCGCCTTCCCCATGGTTTTTACCGTCAGGTCTCGGCTTCGAAGAACCACGATTCCGCGGATGGCCAGAAGCGAGGACTCCAGTAGATTTCGAGTCAACTCGGCAAGCTCGATGATGAAGTCTCGATTCTTGATGGCGATGCCGTCTTCACTAAGGTCGATCGCTCCGTACTCCTGCAGCTGGGCGAGCGCCGCGGTCGTGAGGGTGGCCACATCATGGTCTGGGTCTGTGGTGAACTCGTATCGAAGTAAAAAGACCTGCTCAGCGAAAAGGCGCTGGATCTCTTGGCCATCCACGGAGTCCAGCTGAATACGCGACTGAGCCTTAAAAGCGGTTCGCATGGCCCGAATCGATGCGGCCATCATGCTCATGGGCGCAGTATGGTGCAAGACGCTGTTTTTGTAGTATTCGAGGGTAATGCGTCGATCGGGATCGATGCGAATAACGGAGTCGGTCCCAATGTCGATTTGAGCAATCAGTTTGCTGTTCTCGAATCGTTTGAGCGCCTCGGCAGGACTCCATTCTGTTGTTTTTAAGCTGTATGCGATGGGCGCGTTGACCATCTTCAACGCGCCAAACAAGCGGTCGATGCGCGCGTTGAGTTCGTGCTGTTTGATGGTGTTTCCCGACTGTGCCAAAAGCGCGAGTCCGACCAAACCCGTTGGCATGGCGACCATGTTTTTAGCGATTCCATGCATCACCTGCTCGCCAGTCATGTGAAGCAATTCGCGTCGCTCCTCATGACTCATCTCATCAAATGATGATTCAGCGGCGTCGAAGACTTCACTCAGCCGGATGGGCTCGCCCACTCGAACGTAGACCGGTCCGAAGCGCCGCCTGAAGATCGAGCCGGCCTTGACCACTTGGCCCATGTTTTCGGGAGTTTTGTCCGCGCCCTGCAACTCTCTGCGGTACGCCCGCTCTTCGGCGATTTGTTCGTATGAAATTCCGATGGGCACCAGGTTGACGTCCCATCCCTCGCGGAGATTCTGGGCCGATTTCATGATCATGTTCAGGACCCCCAGCCGAGCCGGAAGAAGTTTCCCCGTTCGACTTCTGCCGCCTTCAATGAAAAACATGATTGGAAAGCCATCACGCACCAACTGATGAAGGTAACGCTGAAAGACCGCAGGAAAGATGCGGTCCTCGCCGAAGCTCCGCTTGATGAAGAAAGCGCCGCAGTGGCGGAACAAGGGTCCAAGCGGCCAAAAGTTTAGGTTTTCACCGGCCACAACATGGGGGATGACCATGTCGCGATAGAACAGCTGGCTCGACATCAGGAGATAGTCGAGATGCGACCGGTGACACGGAATGAGCACGGGCGTGGCATCTCGAAACGAGTCCCGCAGACGCCGCATGTCCTCGGCTGGAAGGTCGACGCCCGAGTAAATTCGATTCCACAGAAAGCGGAGAATAAACGCTATGAAACGAACGGTTGTAATCCGCATTCGGGCTGCAATTTGGTCGAGGATTTTATCGACTTCCAGTTCAATAGATGCCGCGGACTTCCCGGTTCGAGCTGATTCCTCAGCAACCATCGCGCGGACTTCAGGCGATCGAGCGACCAGCCGTCGAGTCCATCGATGCGGTCGGATTCTCGGTCCGCGGATCAGGTGGGCCTCGCGCCATAGGTATCGTCGAAGCAGCAGCCGCAGCTTTCGGGTTTGTCGGGGTTGGGGTTCTTCAGAGAAGCGCTGAAGAGCGACCGAAAGGTCGACGGGTTTCCCAGCTTGAACCACCGCCTTCGTGTTCCGAGCAGCGACGGCGGCCAGCTTCTGAAGCGGTCCGGGCTCGTCTTGGGAACCCAAGATGAACTGACCCACTTGAGTCCGAGCGACCTCGGGGCGGCGATGCCATGCCACAACCACCGGCACGATCTGAATGGGCCGGTCGGACTTGGCCTGCGCATCGAGTAAGGCGGGAATGGGATCAAAGTGGTCGGGTCGGTTGCGTTCGCGCTTTATGCTGCTCTTGATGCTCCGTCCGGCCAGTAAAAAGAGGGCCGTTGGCATACCAGCGGCGACAACGTTCGTCAGCCACCCGGTCTCCATTGGGTCGGGAACCCGCCCGTGCTTGGTTCGACTATCGATCGCGTCCCACCATTCCTTGAGCATCACCCTGAAGGGCGCCCAGACGGTTGACCGGTGCCCATTTGTAAACTTTGCGAGAGGCAGTCGACGGCCGTTGAGCGCGCGGTTCAGTGCCAGCCAGTCAAGAATGGAGCGTGTGTGCAGCACGTAGACGATCGGGCCTCGCTCCGACGCCTTTCGGATCTCTTCTGCGGAGTGATCTTCCAGACGCATTCGGCGCAGCAAGATGCTGAGACCCATGAGATGAAAGAAGAGGCCGAACTGGCGCCTCATGCCGCTCCTGTAGCGTCTGGCGGTCGCTAGGGGCTGCTTGCTCATAGCCGTTCCTGAGACCGGTGGGTGTCGACGGCGATATCGATCAACTGCTTGCCGACGCGATGCCAACTGCGAATCTTCCGCTTGGTGCGGCGTCCCATCCAGTACCGCGTTGCATCGATCATTGTGTCCACCTCACCCGGCGGTACGATGGTACCTCCTTCACCCGTCAAGGTCTTGGTCTCCCCGACATCCGCTCCGACCACTGGGGTTCCTTGAGCGCGATAATCAAGAACCCGAAGGGGGCAACACCACGGGGGTGCATCGGCGGTGTAGGGTGCGAGGCCGACATCGATGGCGGCAACGGCGTCTGCGAGGTCTTGCGGATTGAGGTGGCCGGTCTGCACCGCGGTGGTTGAGCCAAGTGTGTCATTCCCGATGATCACCAATCGTGCATTTGCACCGGATGCGATGGCCTCAAGATGCTCGGCACCGTCGCTTCTTCGAAGCGCCCCCACATAGCCTACTGCAGGCTCGTCGGGGGTGAGTCCGAGGGCCGCTCTGCCGCGCTCGCGATTGCCGCGCAGTGGGTTGACCCCGTTGGGAACCCACGCCACATTCCGGCAGCCAATTTCAGTTTCAAGCCAATCTTTCAGCCATCGACTGACGGTCACGATGGCCGGCGCATTCTGAAGAACCTTTTGCTCCCAGCGCCTTGCGAATTCGGGAAGAGGAAGGGTTTCCGTTCGACTCCTCTGCAGCAGCGAAGGGGCATTGACCTCAAGAACCCATGGGACATTGATGGCATCGGCTACGCGCCACCCTGCATCGGAGAACAGAGTGTGGCGTTCAATCATGACATCGGGAGTCCAGCCATGCCGCGCGGCAGAGACGACCCGATTGGCCACTCGCCGTGCCGCAGATACCTCGATCATGTCCCGGTACTTGTTCATCCACCGAGGCCAAGTTGGGGCGCCGGCAGCGATGGTGGGCACGGGGTGGCCAAATGACCCACTGGGGTCGACCAGTTTGGATGCAAACACCCGGGTGTCGTGATCTTCGCACAGGGCTTGCGCGAGGTTTCGTATGTGGGCACTGGCGCCGCCGGGTCCGCGAATCGGGATGCTCGGTGCCCCCACTAAATATGCAACTCGACGGACCCGCATCGGGTGCTCACCCCCGGGCAGAAGCGAATGCGGTCTCGAGGTCGGCTCGCAGGTCATCAATGTGCTCGATGCCAACACTGAGCCGAATCAACCCGTCGTCGATGCCGATGCTGGCGCGGACTTCTGGCGGGACGCTGGCGTGTGTCATGATCGCTGGCAGTTCGATGAGGCTTTCGACACCGCCCAGACTTTCCGCGAGCGTGAACACTGTTGTGGCCTTCACAAACCGAACCGCTGCGTCCAAATCTCCGTTGAGAACGAATGAGACCATTCCTCCGAAACCCGGATAGATCACGGAAGCGACGTCAGGCCGTTGGTCCATCCACGAGACCAGCGATTTGGCGTTTTCATCGTGGCGTTGCATGCGAACGCTGAGGGTCTTGAGTCCTCGCAGCGTGAGAAAGCAGTCCCACGGTCCGGGTACGGCGCCGACAGAGTTCTGAAGGGTTGTGAACTGGTCCGCCAACGCGTCATTCGACGTGATGAGTGCACCCCCCACCACGTCGGAGTGTCCGCCGATGTATTTTGTCGTACTGTGCAAGACGATGTCGGCCCCGAGCTCAAGTGGACGCTGGAACACGGGGGTTGCGAAGGTGTTGTCAACCGCCAATAGCCCACCCACCGCGTGCGTTTTGGCCGCCAAGGAGGCAATGTCAGTGGTCTTCAGCAGAGGGTTGGTGGGGGTCTCCGCCCAAACCAGCTTGGTGTCCGCTGGAATCTCGATGCTCGGATCGGACAGATCGACAAAGGTGAACTTGATTCCGTACTTTGCAAAAACGGTGGTGAACAGACGGTAGGTCCCGCCGTACACATCATCACCACAAATCACGGAGTCACCGGGTTCGAGTGTGCGAATCACAGTGTCGACTGCCGCCAGCCCAGAGGCAAAGCAAATGCCGTGCGTTCCGCTCTCTGCGGCTGCGAGACAGTCTTGCAGCGCCGTGCGCGTCGGATTGTGCGTTCGGCTGTATTCCCAGTCAGCCACCCCGGGGTGTTTTTGGGCGTAGGTGGAGGTCTGATAAACCGGCGTCATCACCGCGCCCGTGAGGGGGTCGGGATGCTGCCCAGCGTGAATCACCTTGGTTTCCATCTTCATGCTTTATTTCGCCTTTCGAGCCATTGTGCTCATGTAGTCAATGAGGTCGATCCGCGTGATGATTCCGGATGGTTCCCCTTCGGAGAGAATAATCGCAACCTTGAATCGCCGGAACAGGTCTGTGAGCACGGCGATTGAGGTTTCTTTGTTCACTGTGCAGTAGTTGGATTGGGCCAAGTCGCCGACGGTCGTTTTGCTCCGCTCGCCTTGGAGGGCCCGCTCGAGAAGGAGTTTCTCAGAGATGATTCCAACCAGCTTGGATCCGTCCATCACGGGCAACTGGCTGACACCATGCAGCTTCAGCAAGCCAATGACCTCGGGAACACTCGATGCAGCGGGGACGGTGACGAGTGCGCGCGGTTCCCGATTGGCAAGCATGTCGGCAAGCGTGCCAAGGGAAGGCTCGGATTCGAGGAAACCATTCTCAATCATCCAGTTGTCGTTGTAGACCTTCGAGAGGTAGCGAGAGCCGTTGTCGGGCAGCAGGATGACGGCGTTCATGTCCGATCGGTCGTTTCGGCGGAGATACTTCAGCCCGCCGGCGATCGCAGCGCCGCAACTAACACCGCAGAAGAGGCCCTCGGTTTTGACCAAGGTTCGTGTAGCCTGAAAACTCTCAGCATCGTTTACGCGGACCACATCATCGACAAAGTCAAAGTTCATTGTCGAGGGCAAAAAATCCTCGCCGATTCCTTCGAGGAGGTAGGAGTGCGGCTGCGTCATCTGGCCGGTGTGGAAGTAATCGTAGTACAGCGATCCCACGGGGTCGACGGCGACCACCTTGATGTTCGGGTTTTGCTCTTTGAGGTACTGCCCCACGCCAGTCAGCGTCCCGCCGGTTCCCGCGCCGGCGATGAACACGTCGATGTTGCCGTCCATTTGTTCGTAGAGTTCCGGCCCCGTTGAACGGTAGTGCGCCTCGGGATTGGCGGGGTTGTGATACTGATTGGCGTAGAAGGAGTTCGGCGTCTCTTCCACGATGCGTTCAGCCGTCTTGTAGTAGGAGCGCGGGTCATCGGGCTCGACGTTTGTTGGCGTTACTACAACCTTCGCGCCCCAAGCACGAAGGGCAGCCCGTTTTTCTTCCGACTGCTTGTCGGGGAGTACAAAAATGGTTTTATATCCGCGGAGTGCAGCCACCATGGCCAAGCCTGCACCTGTGTTCCCGCTGGTCGCTTCGACGATGGTGCCCCCCGGTTTGATCGCTCCAGTGCGCTCCGCCTCCGCAATGATGTGCAGCGCGATCCGATCCTTGACGCTCCCGCCTGGGTTTGTGAACTCAACCTTCGCATAGGTTGTGCACTGCAGGCCCTCTGTCATCGCATTGAGACGAACCAAGGGTGTATTTCCGACGATATCCAAAACGTTGTTGAAGACATTTTTCATGCGAGCACCGTCCCGGCTGAATTGGGTTCCAAACCATAGCGGAAGCAGCGTGGTTCGGCCATGCTTTAGGGCGCTCACGCTATACTCCAGATCCTCATGTGGGAGTGGGTGTGAACGAATCGACAGGTCGGTTGTTGCGAAAAGGCGACTACATCTTTGGTTCGTACGTGAAGCCAGAGTCGGTAGACGGGTATATCAACGGCATGAATCCGGGAGATCGCTCCGATGTGCTGGGGCGCTTTCCGTTTGCCGAATCGTCGGTTGAGCAGGCCATAAACTACGCATCGATCGGCTACCGGTCGTGGCGTTCGACATCCATCAACGATCGCGCTTCGGCCGTGCATCGGTTCCAAGAGCAGTTGCACGAGCATCAGGAGGCGCTTGCGCTGCTGATTACCCGCGAAATTGGAAAGCCACTGTGGGAGGCTCGCCAAGAAGTGATGGCCACCATGAGATCGATTGATCTGCTTTTGGATGAGGGGGTGCATCGCTTGGCCCCACGCGTTGTGGACGATGCGGGCGCGCGGTCGGACCGTGTCCCGCGCGGGATTGCAGCGATCTTTTGCCCCTACAATTTTCCCTTGTTGGTCGCGGCTTCACACACGGCGAGTTCGGTCTTGTCGGGCAATGCAGCGATCGTGAAACCCAGCAAATTCACGCCGGGCGTGGGCCAAGCCCACACCGATCTGTGGGACCGATGCAAGCTCCCGCGTGGTGTCGTTAACATGGTTCAGGGTCCGGGAAGTGTGGTCGGTCACCGTCTTGCCACGCACAGCCGTGTAGACGTGGTCTTGTTTACCGGCTCGGCCGAGACGGCCCGTACGTTGGCGCGTCTGACCCAGCGTCGACCCGAACTGCCCATTGTGCTGCAATGCGGCGGAAAGGGGACGGCGCTTGTGCTGTCCGATGCCGAACTTGAACGGTCGGTGTACGAGGTCATGGTCGGCGCATTCTTGACGGCTGGACAGCGCCACAATTCCACGGGGCGCGTGATGGTCACGGATGCGGTCTACGACCGGTTTGCTTCGCGTCTCATCAAGCAGACCAAGAATGTGCATGTTGGGTACGGGTTTGAACCTGGCGTATTTATGGGCCCCTTGATCTCTGAAAATCTCCGGACACGGTTCCGTCGATTCTCGCGAAAACTCGCAGGAATGGGTCACACCATGGTCCTCGAGCCGGAACCACCGAGGGGAACCGGGCGCGGCTTCTACGTGCGCCCCAGCATCATCGCCATGAATTGGGAAGAATCCAATCCCGTACTCGATATTGAACCCCCGGGGCCGACATTGCTGATGTACCGGGTGGCCGATTGGCAAGAGGCGGTAGCCCTTCACAACCAGCTGGATTCGAGGATCGCGACCAGTGTGTTTGCTGACCCCAAAAACCCCGTATTGACCGATGTCAAACAACGGCTGCGCACCGGTGCGCTAAACATCAATCGAGGCACAATTGGTGCGAGTCTGCGATTGCCTGCCGTGGGGCTTGGCACGAGCAGCAACGGCGTATTGGGTGGGATCAATGTGTTGGATACGCTGACTCACCCCCGCAGCCAGCTCACCGAGGTTCGGCCCTTTGAAGGACTGCCCAAGCTCCCGGGCATTCGGTGGGATGCGGCCGGTTCACCACTCGGGCGACCCGGAGCCCTGCCTGCGCAAGACGAGCCGACCGAGTTGGGCGACCTGTCGAGCTACCTTGAGATGAGCGAATGAGCGGATGCATCGCCCGGCGGCTACAAGCCGGCGTGAGCCCGGATGGCATCGAGCATTTTGTGCTGACCTCCATGGCCAAATGAGCACTCGATGATCGTCAATTCCTCAGTCAAGGCACACATCTCAGGGTGCGTTTCCTGTGTCATTGGCGTTGCATCTCGAAGGATCCCCTCACCGTCCGCAAAGATGGGGAAATCGGGGCTCCCAATGTAGCTGGCGTAGTCGGCTACATCTGAGGGCGATGCAGGCTCATGATTCGCATTCTCGTACAGCGCGAACAAGAAGCTGAATCCCAGTCCGGATTCCTCTATGAACCGCTCTTGTGTTTCTTGGAGACCAACTGCCTCCGCGGTGCAACTGCCTCACCACGCAGCCGTCATGAACAGCACGTGGTAGTCCCCGTAGAAGTCCCACATGCTCACGGTCTCGCCGCACTGGTCGACCATCTGCAGGTTGCCGATTGTATCGCCAACCTCAGCGCCCGACTCCGAGAGTGTGCCGGGGTCATTCTTTTGCCAGCCGCACGCGTAGCATGCATCGGCCGCATTCAAGGGATCGCTGGAACAGTCTGACTCGACACGATCGGTGACCCCATCGCCATCGGTATCGCCCACCAACGGGTCTGTCCCCAGCACTGCTTCATCGCAGTCGCTGAGTCCATCTCCATCGGTGTCGATGGTCTCATCGCACCCATCGGCCTCGCCGGCGGAGTCGTTAAGTCCATCCGCGTCCGTGCACGATGCGATGCACAGGGTGGTTGTTAGCAACAGTACGATCCGCATAGAAAAGGCCCTCGACATTCAGAGTGTCACCTAAAAACGGGTCCGCGGGCAAAAAAAAGCCCGAATTGCTTCGGGCTTTTTGTCAGACGGTCGGAGATCAAGACTCGATGGTCAGATCGTACTCACCGTTTTCGCATACTTCTTCCGACCAGATGGATGTGTCGGTCCGTACCGATACCCACCAGATGTCCCATCCCGCATCGAACACGGAGATCGAGAAATCCTCGGGGAAGTCATCGTCTTGGGTGATGACCTGATCACCGAATCCTTCCTTGGATGCAATTGGGTGTGTGGTATCCCATGCGGCTGCGTACAATTCAACGATGTAGTAGGTCCAAGAATCGCCCACCAAGTAAACGGCAGGCTCAGGGCTCTCACCCCAGTCATCATCGGCATCCCATGTGAACCAGTCTTCGTCGTATGGACTGTCGAGGGTCAGGTTCTCGACCGTGAGAGATGCAACGCTGCCGCTGAGCCAGTCTTCGTCGATCTCGCCGAGGTCATAGGCCGTTGCCATGAGCTCGTTGGGCTCGTAGGCATCCCAGTACTCGGTGTCGGCGTCGCCGTCGCAGTTGTTGTCGTATCCGTCGCAGATTTCTTCGGCGCCGGGGTAGGTCTCGGGGTCGTAATCGTCACAGTCTTCATAGAATGTGTAGCCATCGCCGTCCATGTCATCCCAGTCGGCATCGGCATCGGCATCGGCATCGGCATCGGCATCGGCTTCACCGTCCTGCACCCGTATCACCACCGTGTCGGAGGAGGACACCCCATCGGTGTCGACTGCGGAGAGCGTGATGTTGTGGGTTCCGATCTCAAGGCCCATGATCTCAAGCTCAGCACTGCCCGATGAGGTGGCAGGATCGTCACCGATGGCCCCTTGGCGGTCGGACGACCACGTCAGCTGGAGCAGTGACGGAGCGTCATTGTCATCGGAGACCGAAGCCGTGAAGGTGATGGCTTCGGCGATGCCAAAGATGTCGCCATCGCCGGGGCTGTCGATGTCAATGTCGGGCCCGACGTTGTTGTCCGCGTCGGCGTCAGCATCCGCATCGGCGTCGGCGTCGGCGTCGAAAGGCGTGCCGAGATCAAATCCGGTGTCTTCACCGTTCTTGACGTTGCTGCCACACCCGATCAGGGCGGTAAGGATCAGTAGAGAGTTTGTGTTCATCCAAGTGTGCACGGGGCACCTCCGTTGAGTGGAATCCACATTTACAACGTTCTTTGGGCGGACAGGGTGACGACTATGTGACCGCCTGTGACGTCTTTGTGTCCCTCAACGGTCGACCGGTAGGTTCCGCTGCAATCGAGCCCGGCGAAGGATTCCATTGCCGGGTTGCTCGCGCCACGCTGCATCGAGGGCAATACGGGCTCGCTCGGCATTGCCCGAAGCATCGAGTAGGTCAACAGCAGCAACCGTCACCCTTGCATCGCCATAATCGGCTTCGATGGCCTCGATCGCGGCGGCTTGCCCGCCCGGTAGGTCGTAGTCAGAAAACACCCGCAGGCGCCCCACGATGGCCTCTGTACGATCGGGCACTTTTGCGAGCGCTTTGTCGTACGCATCGATCGACTGCTTGGGGTGTCCGGCGCGGTACAGGGCGTCACCCAGCTCAATGGCGGGTTGCCAAGAACGGGGGTGGGTTTCCGACCGTTCAATGGCTCGAACGAGGTCCTCGGGATCGCTGAGTACGGCTCGCGAGAGGGATCGTTCAAGCAGACGCTCGTAGCGATGAGCGATATCGGCTCGAGCTTGAATCGAAGCGCGGTAAGAAACGATGCCTCGACTCAGCATAATGGTCCACATGGTGTGGTTTTCATCGGCGAGGTGAAAGTTGACCTCAGAGCGTACCCCTTGCGCTTCGCCAATCGTCACGTCCGTCCACGCTGTTGCCTGCACATTGGACGCGCCCGAGTCGATTCGTCTCATGAGCTGATTTGCAGCATCGCGTGGTGTGATGGGTCGATCGTGAACCGTCCGTGCCACCACCATCGTCGCACCGCCGATTGGCGAGAACCATCCACGGTCCCCTGTGAATGTCCATCCTTCACGCCAGTACTCAGGGACGGGCACAGACCAGTTCTCATCGCTTCGGTCGGTGAGTCCGATCAGCACATCGCCTCGGATAGTCAAGCCTGCAGCGATGACGATCATTCCGACCGCAGCGGACCAGCGTACCCTTCTGTTGCGTTGCCGCGTCTGCGGCGATGTTGCCGGGGCGATGAAGGTCATCAATACAGCGCCGGCGATCAGGCCCCCAAGGTGCCCCCAGTTATCGACGTTTTCTGCAGTGAGTCCACTGATGAGGGAAAAGGCCAGATACGGGGCCAAGGCCCAACCAAACTTGGTTCGCGCCGAGGGTGGAATGTCATCCCAGTGTTTCCACCCGAAGACCACTGCGGCCGCGATCAATCCGAAGTCTCCACCGGATGCTCCGAGACTGGGTCGATCCGGCGCCATCATCATGCTCAACGCACCGCCGGAAAACACGCTCGCAAAATAAAGCAACAGCAGGTTGGACCGTCCCAATGCGCGCTCGAGGTTGTAGCCGGTGTAGGCCAAGAAGGTGAGATTAAACAAAAGGTGCGTGAACCCAATGTGCAGCAGTCCGTACGTCAACAGTCGGTAGACCTCGCCCCGCTCAAGAACGGCCGGTGCCCAGTTGGTAAAATCGGTTTGAAACAGGCTCTCCATTCCAGGTGCCCAGCTTGCGAGGTAGACGCGGATCTGAAATCCGACAAGCACCGCGGTCGCAATGGGGATGCCCCGTTGCATGAGTTGGTCTCTGAATGCCCGACGCTCCGGGTCGACCAACTCGCGGTAAAACTCAAGCTCACCGGCCGGGATAAAGTCGTCACCGGTCACTGCATCGAATCGGATGGGTAGGTCCGCGGGAATTTCACCGTCTCGCACGCGTTCCTCGAACTCGTCATACAACAAGCGTTGGATGTATCCCGGACGCTGGAGTTCAATGATCACGAGTCAGCCACCTGTTCCCCCTTCACCATACTTCAACGACGGGATAACGGGAGGTCGAGCAGGTGGGCATAGACAATGAGTGATGGCACTGAAATTCCGTTGGTGGTCACAGAGGTGCCCGGGCCGCGCAGTTGTGAGTGGGTCGACCGGCTTGCTGTGCGCGAGTGCCCCGCGATCACCGCACGGCGCTCCCGTCGTGCATCGGCTTTGGGGGCGGCTGCTGACGATCCGATCGTCTGGGAATCGGCTGTAGGGGCCAATGTATGGGACGTAGACGGCAATCGATTTGTCGATCTGACCGCTGGATTTGGTGTGGCCAGCGCAGGGCACCGAAATCCAGCCGTCATGGCGGCAGGGGTTGCACAGATGAACCGCCTTCCCCACGTGATGGGCGATGCCTTTCCCGATCCCACACGGGTGTTGCTGTTGGAGCGCTTGGCGGCCCTAACAGGGCTGGATCGCGCGATCCTTGGGAGCAGCGGATCCGATGCGGTTGAGGCGGCGCTTAAGACGGGCATGATGCTCAGCGGCCGGAGTACTGTGTTGTCGTTTTCGGCCGGGTACCACGGCCTCAGCTACGGTGCGCTCGCGGTCACCGGATACAACGTCGATGCGTTTCGTGGACCGTTTGAGTCCCAACTGGGGCCTCACGTACGCCGCGCCGAATTTGGTGGACAGATTCCGGACCTATCAGATGTAGGAACCGTCATCGTGGAGCCGGTCCAAGGACGCGGGGGCATTCGCGTGCCCCCAGCGGGATGGCTGGGGGCCTTGGCGGATGCCACACGCGCCGCCGGCGCGGCACTGGTGTTTGATGAGGTCTACACAGGGTTTGGGCGCACGGGGGATTGGTTTGCGTTTCAAGATGAGGCGGTACGACCCGACGTGTTGGTCCTTGGGAAAGGAATGGCCGGCGGCTTTCCCATCTCGGTTGCAATCGGAACTGCCGAAGCCATGGATGCTTGGGGCGCATCAGAGGGCCAGTCCATTCACACCCAGACCTTTCTTGGCAATCCAGTGGGGTGTGCGATGGCGCTGGCGTGCATCGAACAACTCGAAACTGTGGTTCCCGACGTGAGGCCCAAAGGGGAGTGGCTTCGCTCAGAACTGATCGCGCGTGGCCATAGCGTTCGTGGGCGGGGGCTGATGATCGGTATCGAGATTCCGAACACGCTCGCGGTGAGTCGGGCCTTGTTGAGAGCGGGCTTCATTGTGTTGCCCGCAGGCGAGCAGGCTGAGGTGTTGGGTGTGACTCCTCCCTTGACCATTACTCAGACCCAGCTCGAGTCATTCTTGGTGGCGCTTGATGGAGTGCTGGCGTGAAAGAAACGATCCGGAAGTTCATTCGTGGCGGCGGCGACTTTGAGTCGACTGCCATGGCGCTGTATCGATGGCAGCGAACCCACAATCCGGAGTACGACCGGTTTTGTGGCGATGTTCGTGTTCGAGAATGGTCGCAAATTCCAGCGGTTCCAACCGGCCTGTTTCGGGACCTTTCCCTCACGTGTTTCCCGGCCGACCGGGCCACTGTCGTCTTCCGGACGAGCGGGACCACAGCCGGTCGTCGCGGTACGGTTCGGCTGCTGGATGCAGACATCTACCAAATGGCTGCGCGAACCCACGCCGTTCGTTGCATCGGCGACATGCCGCATCAGGGTGTATCGTTTGTACCCAACGCATCCGACAGTTCGCTGGGTCACATGTGCGCCGACTTCGTGCCGGATATGCCCAGTTGTTTTCACGCAGATACGGGGGTTGATGCGGTGGCCGGTTGGGCACATATCCGAGCCGCTGCGGCAACGGGAAATGCGGTCTTTATCCCCGGAACGGCGTTTGCGCTCGCGGATCTCATCGATGCTCCTCACGACCCGGTTGCCATGCCAGTCGGGTCGACGGTCATGGTTACGGGGGGGTTTAAAGGCCGGAGACGGACGGTCCCATCCGCGGTTCTGCATGCCAGGTTGCAGCACAGTTTTCAAGGTGCCACCATCGTGGCAGAGTACGGTATGAGTGAGTTGGCGAGCCAGCTGTGGGCGGTTCCTGCGGGGTCTCCATTTGTGCCGCCGCCTTGGCTCCGGGTGATGGCTGTCGATCCGTGGACCGGGCAACGCGCATCGCGTGGCGTCTTGCGGTTTGTGGACCTCGCGAACCACCAGACGGTCCTCGCAATCGAAACGGCTGATGTCGGTGTTGTTCACTCGGATGGAACCGTGACCTTGGAGGG
>DEBL01000044.1:0-9344 GCA_002348535.1 Deltaproteobacteria bacterium UBA2957
GCGCTGGTTCTCGATTCCGAGCCCTGTTTCGGGACCATCCAGATGTGATGGCACCTCTCGTCTATGACGAGTTGACCACCGGTCGTGTGTTGGTGCTTGAGCTGCTCGAAGGGCGTCCGCTCTCGCAGCTTGATCCGGCTGACCGTGAAGCCGTCCAACCCTTGATGGACAAGTTGATTGATGCCACGTATCTGCAGGTCTTTGAGCATGGGTTTTTTCACGGAGACCCGCACCCTGGAAACCTGATGCTCTTGAATGATGGCCGCCTTGCGTATCTCGACTTTGGGGTGACAGGGACGCTGACGGCGGAGATGCAGGACACCCTGATGAACCTGTTCATGGCCCTCGTGTATCGGGACGCTGAAAGCGTGGCATTGACGTTGTATCGCTCGGGAGCGGCGGGGGATCGCGTCGACCTTAAGGGGTTTTCACGTGAGGTGGAGCGGTTGATCACCAAGTACCATGGGGCCAGCTTTGAGGAGTTGTCCGACCGAGGCACACTCATGGATTTCATTCAGGTTGCGAGTCGATACCGAATTCGGCTTGTGACAGACTTTGCGGTGCTTGCGCGCGCGATGTCGCTGCTTGATGGGGTGGCGCGGCGGTTCATGCCCGATGTCGACATCGTGGCGAAGGTTACGCCGTATGCGCAGCGACTTGTGGGTCAACGCCTTGGGCCTGAGCGACTGGGTCGAGATGCGCTTCGGTTGATGCAGCAGGTGCAGGCCGCGGTGCGGGATGTACCGCTTCAACTCAACCAGATGATGATGGATCTGCAGACCGGTAGCATCGACATCGGGACGGTGGACAGAGAATCGGGTCGTCTGCGCGATGAGATTCGCTGGGTGGGGCTCCGCTTGTCGATGGCGATGATCGCGGCGGCGCTTGGTGTCGCAGGGGCGATCATGCTGCAGCCGTTCTCGGCCATCAGGGTCGGCGAATTTCCTGTGGTGCTGGCGGCAGGCCTCGTGTTTTTAGGGGCCGCTATTTTACTGGGTGTCAGTCTCGTGATGCACACCCTGTTCGCCGCTCGAATTCACCCTCGGGAGTGGTTGCGTCGCTGGTTTGCCGTCGTGAGATTCTTCCTGCCGGGAAAAAAGTAGGTTGATCGAAACCCTCGCGCGCGTGAGGACTGTTGTACCCGTTTCGACCGTGTGGTAGCGTGCCCAGCGGTTGAGAACCGGAAAGTCCCCCCACAAGACAGGTGACCAAGTGGCCGAAGACAATGGCATGAAGACGCTCCAACGCGGTGATGTGATCAATGGACGGTACGAGATTGTGCGCGCCTTGGGCGATGGCATGCTCGGTGCCACGTTTCTGGCCAAGCACATGGCGAGCGACAAACAAGTCGCCATGAAGTTTCTCCATGCGCGCCTGGTGCGCAACCCGAAAGATCGAGAACGCCTCGAGATGGCGTTCAGAGCGGCCAAGGGTTTGAAGCATGACGGCATCATCCGGTACGGGGAACTCGGGAACTACGAATCGACCGTGTTTTTCACCCAAGAGTATTACAAGGCGCAGTCGCTTCGTCAGTTGATGGATGAGTACTTGGCGGCCGGGAAAAGCTTCAGCCTCACTGAGGCTTGCCAGCTGACCATCAAGATCCTTGAAGCGGTTCAGTTTCTTCACGACTCGGAACAGATTCACGGCAACCTGAAGCCCGAGAACATTCTGGTGCACAGCAAGCCCGTAGGCCCCGCTGGACAGGTGGTGCGAACCATCAAAATCACCGATGTGGGCTTGGGTTCCATTGTGAATCCAAGCATTTTTGCTGAGGGCTACATTAGCCGAGAAGAAGCCCGTTACCTCGCACCGGAGTTGGCTGGATTCGCTACGGATGGAACGTCAGGTTCGGACCTGTATTCGGTCGGCGTAATCATGTACGAGTTGCTTGTTGGACAGCCCCCACGAGGGACCTATCTCGCACCCACCCAGCTTCGCGATGACCTTCCGGAGCACATCGATGACGTGGTTGAGGTGGCAATGGCCGCCGATCCGCAGGACCGCTACCCAACGCCGAAGGACATGACCAACGACCTTCAACAGTCGTTCCAAGGCCTCATTGTGTCGGGCAAGCCACGGACAAGCTTGAAGAACATCATGCTGGGTCTCGGTGCGGCGATGGCGGTGGTGACCTTTGCCGGGATGTATGCATCGTCGATCACCCCCGAGGAACAAAAGAAGTCTGCCATCGAGCTTGCGATTGAAGCCGACGACCGGGCACGTGCCCAAGTCGGTGCACGGACCACGATGCCGAGCGAAGAAGAACTCAAGGCCATGGTCAACGACAACAAAGACATGCTGTATGTGCCTCCCGGTCCATACCTGAAAGGCCGTCTGCGCCAAGAACCCATGTCGACCCAGGTTATGAAGCCCGTTCGCAAGGACGGAGAACCGGTCCTCGACGAGAACGGCAAGCCTGTGATGAAGCCTGCAGGCAAAAAGAAGGTGGCATCCCCCGCGGAGCCCGTCCACAAGGTCGTGGATGTGCCGGGGTTCTTGATTGACCGATACGAGTTCCCAAACCGGGTCAAGAACCCGGACGGGTCGCCGGTGATGCCGGTTGGAAAAACGACGTGGGAGGAGGCCGCTGCTGCATGCGATTCCGTCGGGAAGCGGCTCTGTACAGAGGAAGAGTGGGAAAAAGCCTGCAAGGGTCCCGAGAACACGGTGTACAGCTACGCGGATGTCTATGACGAAGAGATGTGCGGAAAAGGTGTCGAGGAAGTGCACCACATCGACCAAAAGAATGACGCCTGTATGTCGGGATACGGTGTCGCAGACATGAGCGGCAATCTACGGGAGTGGACATCGAGCCAGCCCGGAGCGTCCGTAGACCGCAGGGTCGTGAAGGGCGGTTTGCGGTCCAACAACCTGCGGGGCTCTCGGTGCGCATATTCCATCGACGAGCGTCAAAACTTCAGCGACTCGACTCTTGGGTTCCGCTGTTGCCTGACGGCGCCAGATCAACCCGCAGCGAACCCGGAACCTGCCGCGGAGTAATCCCCGGCCTTCAGGTCTGCATTCGCTCTGCCCACACCCGGCTGGCACCATCCAGTTGTTTCCGCACAAGTTGATAGACCGTAGGGTCGGTCGTCAGTGCGGTGTGTCCGACCTTGCGGACCTCGTGGTTTGCCATTCCGGTCTCCCCGCGTCTTGGCCGCAGAACGGAGCACCACCACGGGCACACCATGTCGTGTCGTGAATAAATGCTCGCGAAGGGGATCCATGGCGGGAAGCTGTCTTTGCGAAGCAGTCGTAGAAGGGGAGACCCCGGCAGCATCTGCAGTGGGCTTCGGCTGATAAGACCACCCGCCATGAGTCCTACACCGATGGCCGCGGTGGGTGTGCCATGGTGGGGACTTCCAAGCGTGGTAAGGCTCTTCGTACGCTTGTCGCCGCCGAGGTTCTGCACGTAGTAGCGGGCAATGATCCCGCCCTTGGAGTGGCCGACAATGTGGAAGCGTTCGAGGCCCGTTCGGGCACAAATGCCCTCCAGTTTCTCGGCGATGGTTGCGGCGAGCTCAGGGATGGACCGCGTGTTGAACCGCCAGAGGAGGCCGCCCAAGTCAAAACTGAACACGCCGTATCCGTGGTCTCGAAGACGGTCCTCCATGACCTCCCACACGTTTCGGGTCTGGAAGAATCCATGCAGCAACAGGACGGTCTGGTCGAACTGAGCAAAGTCGTCCCGACGAACGATTCGATTCCCGCGCAGGTAGACCCGCCGGATGCTTCCGAGCTGACCTCGAACAATGCGCGGCAGGCTCAACGGTGACATCAAAGAATTGTCCATTGGGTCTTAGTATCCGGCTTGGGTTGTCCGTGATAGGGTCGCGCATCACGGAGATCGAAATGTCCTCAGATGCATATCGAGACGCAGGGGTAGACATCGAGGCTGGGTACGCAGTGGTCGATGGCATCAAGCGCCATGTGAAGCGAACCACTCGACCTGAAGTGTTGGGTGGACTCGGCGGGTTTGGAGGTTTGTTTGCCCTGTCGGGTCGCTATGAGGACCCGGTCTTGGTCAGCGGTACCGATGGGGTGGGGACCAAACTGTTGGTGGCCCAAGCCATGGGGAACCACGAGACGATTGGAATCGATCTCGTCGCGATGTGCGCGAACGACATCGCCATGTCGGGCGCCGAGCCGCTGTTCTTTCTCGACTATTTTGCCACGGGTGTGCTCAGTCCAGAGGTCACCGTGGAGGTGGTCAAAGGGATCGCAGAGGGGTGTGTGCAAGCCGGGGCGGCTCTTGTTGGCGGTGAGACTGCAGAGATGCCGGGGATGTATGCTCCGGGCCACTACGATCTCGCTGGGTTCTGTGTCGGTGTCGTTGAGCGTAAGAAGCTGCTGGATGGTTCGCAGGTCAAGGTTGGCGATGCCCTCGTGGGCGTTCCATCGAGCGGAATTCACTCGAATGGATTTTCCCTCGTTCGCCAGATTGTCGACGGGTTGGATTGGTCTCATGACGACGGGCTCGGGGCCCCGCTGGGCGAGATCTTGCTGACTCCCACCCGAATTTACGTGAGTGAATGCCAAACATTGATTCGCGAGTTCGGTGCCAAAAGCCTGATGCACATTACCGGCGGTGGCTTTCACGAGAACATCCCTCGCGGCATTCCCGAGGGGATGGGCGTGGAATTGAACCGCTCGTCTTGGCCGAAGTTGCCCATTTTTGAGTGGTTGGCCGCGCGCGGTGAACTGTCCGCGAGTGACATGGAGCACACGTTCAACAATGGGCTCGGCATGGTGGCGGTAGTGGACGCGGAACGGGCTGCGAGGGCAGCGGAAGCTGTCGGTGGGTTCGTCGTAGGCGTTGTTACCGATGGTTCAGGCGTGAGCGTCCAATGACCGTCCGAGTCGCTGTATTGATATCGGGCTCGGGGACCAACCTGCAGGCACTGATCGACACGGCTGCGAGTTCGGACTGCCCCGCCGAAATTGTGCTCGTGCTGTCCAACAAAGAAGGCGCCTATGGCCTCTCGCGTGCCCGAACAGCAGGCATCGATGCAGTGTGGCACGACCACCGCGGAAAGCCGCGAGCCACCTACGACCAAGAAGTCGCCGATATCTTGCGTCGAAACCGCGTGGATTGGGTGTTTCTTGCGGGATTCATGCGCCTCTTATCGCCTGTTCTGTTGGAGGCCTTCCCCGGCCGGGTTGTGAACATTCATCCTGCGTTGCTGCCCAGCTTTCCCGGTCTTCAGGCACAGAAACAGGCCTTCGATGCCGGTGTCCGTGTGTCGGGCGCGACGGTTCACTTTGTGGATGCCGGGATGGATACGGGTGCCATCATCGCTCAAGGAACCGTTTGCCGACAGGACGACGATACGCTCGATGATTTTTCCGCGCGAATTCTGGCCATGGAGCACAGGTTGTTCCCGATGGTGATGCGGTGGGCCGCTGAGGGAAGGCTCGCCCTGCGGGGAGGGGAGGCCGTTGTCTCACTGGCCACCGGTGAGTCCCGTTCTCTGCTGGATAGCTGACCTACATTTGGCTCTGGGTTCGAACACGGTCGACGGATATCACGCCTGAAACCCGCTCCACCTGTGACATGAACTTGTTGAGTTGGCGCACGTCGTCGATGGAGACTTCGAGAGTGATCTCCGCTTTGTTGTCTTCAATCTGATGCGCCTCCATTTGGGTCACGTTGATGCCGGTCGTTTTGCACACGGCACCGATCTCGGCGAGCATGCCCATTTGATCCGAGCAGACAATTCGAACTTCGCCTGAGTGCCGTCCCCTTGTGTCCGAGTGCCATTGAACGGTGACTCTGCGCTCTGCATCCATGGCGAGGATTTGAGAGCAGGTGCTGAGGTGGACTGTAATGCCGCGACCGCGAGTCACGTATCCGGTGACGGACTCACCGGGAACGGGACGACAACACTGAGCGTAGGTCACCATCACGTCTTCCACGCCGTTGATGAGGACGGGGCTCTCCGTTTTCCGACGAATGCGTTGGAAGAGTTGCGTAAATCCACCCGTGGCCTCGCCGTCATCGCTTTTCTCGAAGGCCTCGGGCGGCAGGAGATTGTGGAGGACACGATTGACCGTGATGCGCCCTTGGGCGAAAGCCAAGTACAGGTCTTCCTCTTTTCGAAAGCCGGCTTCTTTGGCTTGGGCGAGAATCTCGCCATTTTTGAGCAGTTTCTTGAAATTTCCTCCGTGCTTCTGGACCTCGCTTTCCAGCAGATTGTGGCCGATTTGCCGCCCCTTCATGCGCTCATCTTCCCGAATCTCACGGCGAATCTTCGATAACGCTCGGCCGGTCCGCGCGATGTTGAGCCAGTCCCGACTGGGTCGCTGGTCATCACGGGTCAACACCTCAACAGTGTCACCGCTCTTGAGTTCGTACTTCAAGGGGACCATGCGGCCGTTGACTTTTACGCCCGTGCAGCGATTCCCGACCTCAGTGTGAATGGCATAGGCAAAGTCGAGTGCCGTCGCGCCCAGCGGGAAGAACTTCACGTCGCCGCGCGGCGTGAAGGCGAACGCTTCGGTGGCAAACAGGTCGACCTTGACGGTCTCGAGGAACTCTTGGGGATCCTCCACCTCTCGGGCCGCCTCGAACAGTTCCCGCAGTTTGGTCACCTTCTGGACATCTTCTCGGGAGAGTGCGAGGTGGCCTTCTTTGTAACGCCAGTGCGCTGCAATCCCGTTTTCGGCAATGGCGTGCATGGCCTGAGTGCGGATCTGAATCTCGATCTGCTGATTCTCCGGTCCGATCACAACGGTGTGGAGCGACTGGTAGCCATTCGATTTCGGATGGCTGATGTAATCCTTCAGCTTGGTCGGAAAGTGCCTGTATTTTGCATGAATCAGCCCCAGCGCCGTGTAGCAGTCACCGATGTCATCGACGAAGATGCGGAATGCGAGAAGGTCGTGGACCTGCTCGAATTCCAAGTTCTGTGCGAGCATCTTACGGTACACGCTGAACAGGTGCTTCGACCGACCTGTGACCGTGCACTGCACGCCATTGGCCCCAAGCCCATCCTCAAGTAGCTTGCCCGTGTCGATGATGTACTGTTCCCGGTCGTCTGCGCCAGCGGTGAGCTTGCGTGTCATCTCACCATGGACATCCTCGTGCAGGTACTGAAAACAAAGGTCTTCGAGTTCCTGCTTGACCTTCGAAAGTCCGAGCCGGTTGGCGATGGGGGCAAAGATATCGAGGGTTTCTTGGCTGATGGCTTTGCGCCGGTCAGCGCGCATGTGTTGCATGGTGCGCATGTTGTGGAGTCGATCCGCCAGTTTGACCAAGATGACGCGGACGTCTTTCGCCATCGCGAGAACCATCTTGCGAAAGTTCTCCGCTTGGGCTTCCTCTTTTGACCGGAATTCAAGTTTTCCGATTTTGGTCACACCTTCGACCAGTTCAGCCACCTCCACCCCGAACATGCCGTCGATGTCGGTCTGTGTGACAAGGCAATCTTCCATTGTGTCGTGCAGAAGGCCCGTGGCAATTGTGTCCACGTCCATCTTCCATTCTGTCAGGATCCCCGCCACCGCAAGGGGGTGAGTCAAATAGGGCTCACCACTTTTGCGCAGTTGTCCCGCATGGGCCTTTGCGCTGAACACGTAGGCCCGCATGATGACGTCGATGTCAGCATCTGTGGTGTAGTTGCCGACCCTGTCCAAAATGTCATTGAGTCGCATTCGGACTCGCTGCCTCCGTCATGGACACAGCGTAGCATTGAAACTCGCGCAATAGCGAGCAGCGCGATGGCTTTTTCGCCGGCTAGCGCGCTCGAAACTGGCCGACCAATCGACTATGTCGGTTTGTACGGAGTAACTCCGCAACGATGATGGCTTGGAATTGATCGTGTGCAGAATCCAAATCATCGTTGACAACGATGCAGTCAAACGTGCCTGCCGCTGAAATTTGTTCATGGGCTTCTCGTAGGCGTCGGTCAATCACCGCCTTTTCGTCGGTTCCGCGACTGGACAGCCTTCGCGACAAGGTCTGTAGATCGGGTGGAAGCACAAACACGCTGGTGTGGGCGATGCCGCTTTGGCGAACCTGCTCCGCGCCCTGAGTATCGATGTCCAGCAAGATGCTGAAGCCAGCGCCAAGGGTCTGTTGAACCGGGGCGCGAAGAGTCCCGTAGAGGTTTCCATACACTTCGGCCCACTCGAGAAAGTCGCCATTTTCCACCCGCGTCGTGAACGCGTCACGTGTCAGGAACCAGTAATCGGTCCCGTCTTTTTCGCCGGGACGGATCGGTCGCGTGGTGGCGCTGACGCTAAACTTAAGGCCCGGAATGGCGTCTAAGGCTTCTTTGACGAGCGTCGTTTTGCCTGTTCCGCTTGCTCCGGCCACCACAAAGAGGGCTCCCTGTTCGGGTGGCGTCCACGAGGTCGTGTGCAGCGTCATGGGTTCTCCTCTCGAGGGCTTTAACCGGACCGCCCGGTATTGCAGACGGGGGCAAGGCTGCACTCGCTGCAAATCGCCGCAATGCGGCGCCCCTTGCAGCGGCCGTCAATTCCAAGGTGGGCAAGAACGAAATCGAATCGGACCGGGTCATCGGGGTCGATTCGCCGTAGGTTGGCGGTCACTTCTGTTGCGGTGCGCCAACTCCCGTCGTTTCGACGCGTCAATCCCACCATTCGGGCGATACGATGAATGTGAGTGTCTAAGGGGATAATTAACGATTCGGGCTGAATCGGCCAGAGCCCCACGTCTGGACTGTCAGTCCGACTCATCCATCGGGCAAGCATGCACCACCGCTTGCAGGCCGAGCCGGACGATGGGTGGGGAAGCAAGTGCTTGTAGCCCCGGCTCAACGTGGCAAAGGTTTCGTCCGGCTCTGGTGCACTGAGTTCACGAAACTCGTCGATCAGGAGGCCCAACAACTGGACAAGTTCAGGCTGTTGGGGATGGACCTTCTTGTCGAGCCACGCCCGAACGGAGCCGTGTCGGGCGCGGAATCGTCCGATGGTCGCTGCAAAGCGCGCGAGGTCGTCCCCGCGTACCCACCGGTAAAATACGGGATCGAGTCCGGGGTCTGCGGTGTGCGTGCAGCGGTCTACCCATGCTGCTGGACCCCCAACCTGATCACTGAGGTCGAAGATGCGGTCCAGCACGGGGGTAAACGAGGCAACGCGACCGAAAGCGAGCGCTGAAGCGAAGAGGGCCGCAACTTCTTGGTCATCGGCATCTTGATATCGGTGCACGAAATCCACTGGGTCGGCACCCGCCGTAAAGGTCTCGGCCAACTCATCGAACTGAGCCCGTAGGCGTGCAGCCCGCTGATTCGAGAGACGAACGGCCGTGGCCACCGTTACTCCACGTTGGCGGCTTGCTCGCGCATGCGCTCGAGGACGCTCTTCATGTCAACCACTCT
>DEBL01000044.1:9650-12312 GCA_002348535.1 Deltaproteobacteria bacterium UBA2957
TCTTCATGTCAACCACTCTGTTTGCAACATCCGTCTCGGCTGCTTTCGAGCCGATGGTGTTGATTTCGCGGTTGAGCTCTTGGAGCAGGAAGTCCAGTTTCCTGCCGACAGGCTCGGTGGAGGCCAAGGCTTCTGCGAACTGGGTGCAGTGACTGCTGATGCGCGCGAGTTCTTCTGCCACGTCTGCTTTGTCCGCGAGAATCGCCGCCTCTTGGGCCAAGCGACCCTCGTCGACTTGGTCCTTCAGCAGCCTCGCAAGGCGTTCCTCTAGGCGAGCATGGAGTCGGTTTACAATTCCGGAAGAGTGCGATGCCACCTCTGCACGAAGCTCTGTGATTCGAAGCAGGTGGAGGTCAAGATCCTTCTGAAGCGCGTGCCCTTCTTTCGCTCGCATCCGCTCGAGTTCGTCCGCAGCCAAGTCGAGTGCGGTGGAAACGAGATCCCATTCTGCGAGTGCATCCGTCTCCGCTTCGGCTGCGACCAAGACTCCCGGTTGGTTTAAGACCCAGGTGCTTGGGATGGTTTCCTCGCCCCGCGCAAGCCGTTTGGTCACCTCCATTGCGGCCTGAAGGTAGTGTTCCGCCAAGACTGGATCCGCACGAACGGTTTGTTCAGAACCGACGACTTGGCGCCGGACAAATACGTCAATCCGTCCGCGAGTAAATCTCTTTTTAAGTGCCGCCTGAATCCGAGGTTCAACGGCCCCGTAGGACCGTGGAAGCCGGATCTGCACATCGCGATATCGATTGTTGACGCTCTTCATTTCGACAACGATCGTGAGGTTTCCGTTGGACGCTTCACCGCGACCAAATCCAGTCATTGAGTTCATGGAAAGGGTCTAACCGGTACGCGCAAACCAATCAGTTCGTTTTGGTGCATTGGGGGTCAAAGGCCGATTTACTCATGACCGAAGTCGAGGATGCGCTCGACTTGTGAATCGGACAGTCCGAATGCACGACTCAATCGCGGTGTGTCCCCTGTGAGCCAGCACAAGGGGACGGGGATACTGCGAACATCGCGTGGATAGAGGTCCAGCCTCGAACCGCGCTCCATTCGAATGAGACCGTCGATCAGCGGGTCCGTGATCAATGCTTGTATGGCTTCAGGACTGAGCGACGCCCGGTCTGGCCGAACCACCGTGAGTGTGTGGCCAGCGTACAATCCACTGCGGTCCACCCAAGCCCGAATGGCGCCCCGGCCGCGTATTCGTTGAACCAAGACTTTTGGATGCTCAAACAGCTCCGGTGTTTTCGCACGATGCATGGTGTCGGGGCGGTAGTCGAGCCATCGGGTACGGTTCTCGACCAGATCGCGTGCATCCACATAGGGCACCCGTGTTGGTGCTGGCGTGTCATGCAGGAGCACACGCTTGCTCCCATGGCTTCCGTGGCTGACCACCCCAGTATCGACCGTGGCAAAGTCACCGAGCGGACGAGAGGCCGATCGGATCTGGCGAATCAGTTCGGGATCCCCAGGTTGAAGAGATGGATGAAGCGGGGCCGCTGGCAAACCACTCACTGCGCTGGCCTCGATGCCACTGGGAAGTGGGGCTGGACCGCCACCGATCGACAGCCCCACACTCACAACGCCCACCTGAGCACCGGGAAACGGCGTGCTGTGACTCAAGTGCATGATTGCGTGGCGGCGCAACCAATCGATTCGAAGAGGTTTGGCGTAGGGTTGATGCATGATGGACTCCGGCAAGACCAAGCCCACTCCGCCCCGTTCCCGAACACACTCGACGGCGTGCGCAGCAAACGGCACAGCGAGGTCGAACCGTCCCGAGAGCCAAGGCATTGCGCGTCGGAGACGCGCGCGGACGGCCTTGTTTTGGTGTTCCGGTGCGATGAATGGGGGGTTGCCAACCAAGAGGTCGCAGGGCGCCCGATGCAGGAGGCCATCGCCGACAACGATGGATGCTTGAGGAACGGCTACAGCCGCGACCACGGCGGCGATCGGATCGAGATCGATCCCCACGATTTCACAGTCGACGCGTTCGCTAAGCGCCAAGAGAAATGCGCCGGCACCGCACGCCGGGTCCACGGCTCGTTCGACTGGCCGCCTTGCAGCTTGCAGAGCGGCATTAACGGTGGCGCGCGCCATCTCGATGGGTGTGTCGAATGCACCCCGGCGTTTTCGTCCTTGCCCGTCGAAGGCAGGGTACACATCGCCTTCGGAGACGGTGGCCAATGCAGAAGGATGGGTCACCGATACCCGGGTCAGCGAAGCGGTGATTCCGAAAGAGGTTTCGCTGCGTGTGAGCCGACTTCGGGCCAATGAACCCGCGTCGCGTACCACGGACCATGAGTCGTGGCTGACGGCTCGGGCGGCGGCTTCGGCTGCCTGCAGCGGATCGGGTGTTGCGTTGGCCGTTTTCAGCCATGCGTGGAGGGCATCATGCATGGGGACGGCGTATCCGGTTGGCCGGATGCACGTCGCCATCACTCGGCAACGGAGCATGCCTCCGCATCAACGTTTTTTCTTTCGGTTTTTCTTTCGAGCCTTGCGCTCAGCCCGCTTCTTTTTGGCCGCTGCCACGCGTTGTTCCTTGGTGAGTCCGTCGCCGGTCGGCATGCCCATGCCGCCCATGCCGCCCATGCCGCCCATGCCGCCCATGCCGCCCATGCCGCCCATGCCGCCCATGCCGCCGCCTTGCATTTGT
>DEBL01000051.1 GCA_002348535.1 Deltaproteobacteria bacterium UBA2957
GATCCTCCTCCCCCTGCGGAAGTCTCGGGCGGGAGGCCGGTTGTAGCCTTACGACGGAAAGTGAGCAACCACCCGAGGCATCAGCAGCGTGAACTATTAAAATTTGGTCCCCGTGCGGTGTTTGACACCCTCTCCCTCGCCCACTAAACCCTCCATCAATCTCGATTTTACGCAACCCCGGAGACACCATGCGCGTTCTTTCTTCGCTCATCATTCTGTTTGCCATGACAACCGGCTGCGCCAAGCACTCAGCCACCTACGAGCAGGCGACCGCCACAGGCACCGCAGCCGAAGCCGAGTCTCTCCTGAACGAGGGCATGGAGCTTTGGGCCGGACGCGACGACGCTGCATCCCTCAAGGGCGCTCTCGACAAGTTCGAGGCCGCCTACACCGCAGATCCGACCAACAGGGAAGCGGCCGTGTTGCTGACTCGCGGATGGTACTTTTGGGGCGATGTGAAGACGGACGACCAAGAAGAAAAACTTGCTGCGTGGGACACTGCCGTTCAATGGGGTGGCCGCTGCATGGCCATTAACTCGGAGTTTTCAGCATTGATGCAGAAGGGCAACGAGACTGAGCGAACAGCAATCCGGGTGATGAACAAAGACGACGCAGGATGCCTTTACTGGGCTGCATCCGCCTTGGGAAAATGGGCCAAGCTGAAAGGTTTTTCAACCCTGCTGAAGCATAAGGATACGGCACAAGCCTATGTCCGTCGGGTTGAAGAACTTGACGAAAATTACTTTTACTCTGGGCCGGATCGTTACTTCGGCGCGGTGTACGCCGTGGCGCCTTCGTTTGCCGGTGGAGACCTCGATAAATCGATCGTCCGCTTCGATGAGTCCATTGCAACTCAGCCCGGGTACTTGGGGACCAAAGTCCTGAAGGCCGAACTCTATGCGACCAAGCGCCAAGATGCCGAACTGTTCGAGACACTCTTGGATGATGTCATTGCGGCCGACCCCGACGCCATCCCGGAGTTGGGACCTGAAAATCGTGCCGAACAAGCGAAAGCCAAGAAACTGAAGGCGAACAAGTCCGACTTCTTCGCAAACTAAGGAGAGCCTGATGCGCCTACGCACCTCTGTTGCCACCATTCTTGCCGCAGCCGCGGTCATGTTCTCGCCAGAACAAACCGCTCAATCCGAAGCGCAGTTCGTCATGAACTTCGCCACGGTAGCGCCGGACAACACCCCGTGGGCGGATCAGCTTCGCGGCGTTGAAAAGCGAATTGAAAGCGAAAGCGGCGGTCGCATTCAAGTCAAGGTCTTTTTGGGAGGATCACTCGGTTCGGAAATCGAAACCATCCACGACGTAGCCCGGGGTGAGCGCATTCAGGGAGGCGGCTTTTCCACCGGAGCGATGGGCGAAGCCATGGACATCCCCATCCTCACGATGATCGAACTTCCCTACCTGTTCTCCACCAATGAGCAGGCCGATGCCGTCCTGGATAACGTGTTGTACGAGCCCACCAAATCTGCGCTTGAGGCAAAAGGATTTGCCCTCGGCGGATGGGCAGAGAATGGCTGGCGCAACTTCGCAACCAAAGGGCCCGCGTCCACTCCGGAACAAGTGGCGAAGTTCAAAATGCGCGCCCAAGAGAACCCCGTCCATATGGACATGTACAAGATGTTGGGCGTTCAGGCTGTGGCCAAACCCACCAGTGAGGTGCTGCCAGCGCTCAATACGGGCATTGTGGACGGCTTCGACAACACGGCACTGTTTTCCCTCGCCGCCGGATGGATCGAGCCCATCACTCATTACACGCTCTCGCGACACATCTACCAACCGGCCGCGGTGGTCTACTCGAAAAAGTTTGTCGACGCGATGCCACCCGACCTGCAAGCCATCGTGATCGGAGATCCCTTCGCTGAGTCAAAACGCGGTCGCACAGCCGTCCGTGCGCTCGAAGGCGAACTGCTGGAGACCATCAAGAGCATGGGCATATCCGTCGTAGACCTCACCACCGCAGAGCGCGACGCGCTGAAGGCAAAAACTCGTGCGGTGCACAAAAGTTTCTTGGCCAATCACCAAGAACTGATCCCGGTGTACAAACAGATACTTGGACAACTGGCCAAGTAGACAACCATGGTTGCGCTGGTCTTCAAGCAGGTTGAGCGTGTCGTCGACACGCTCGACCGCGTCATTCGGCGTCTTTGGCGAGGGTTCGTTAACGGCCCCTTGACCAGTGTTGTTTTCGCACTGCTGATCACCATTTCCGGACTCATTGCCCTGATCAAGGGCACCTTCTCTGAAGCAAATCGGATGTGGGCCAATGTCGAGAAGGCCCTCATCGGCATTGCGATGCTGGCGATGACAGCCTTGTCATTTCTCGACTACATGCGCCGTGAGGTCTCCTTTTTTGACTTCGAGATTCAGGGCGGGCCCAACATGGCTGTTGTGCTCATGGTTTGGGTGGGATTTTTGGGTTCATCGCTCGCAGCACGAGAGCGAAAGCACCTCGCAGTGGATGCAACCGAGAGGCTCTTATCGGGCCGCGCTGCGCGACTAGCAAAGCGTTTTTCCGCCCTGACGGCTGCTGGGTTCTGCTGGTATTTCGCGGATTACGCCATCGAGCTGGTCGACGAGAGCCTGATTGCAGGAGCCGGACAAGATGCGCTGCCGCTTTGGGACTGGTTGGTCGGACCGGTCAATGCCTTGGGCAACGCGATCCTTGGCAGCGATGGACTTGGTGTGGGCATCACTGCGCTCGGCGCGGTTGGATTCTTCGGCACCACGCTGGTGC
>DEBL01000180.1 GCA_002348535.1 Deltaproteobacteria bacterium UBA2957
GGATCCTGAGCCCGAGCCCGAGCCCGAGCCTGAGCCGGATCCGGAGCCTGAGCCGGATCCGGAGCCTGAGCCTGAGCCTGAGCCTGAGCCCGAGCCCGAGTCGGAGCCTGAGCCTGAGCCCGAGTCGGAGCCTGAGCCTGAGCCGGATCCTGAGCCCGAGCTGGATCCGGAGCCTGAGCCCGAGCCTGAGCCGAAGCCCGAGCCCGACCCTGAGCCGGAGGTAAAACCGGAACCGCTTCGGATCCCTGTGCCGGAGACAACACCAGCGCCTCGTTCAACGGTGCAAACCAAGACTCAAACGCCACGGCCCACCAACCCGGAGGCGATGTCGGAGGCGTTACCGTCGACACCCGACGAGGTCCCGCGTTGGCTTGGCGCGCGCGGGGTGACCAATACATCCGAACGAGAAGAAGAATTGGGGCTCGGTAAATGGACCGACGTAGCGCGCCCGCTCAAGGATTTTCAGGCCGCGATGGACTCGGCTCCTGTGCGCGAATTGGAGATTGATGAAGCCGGAATTCCTTGGATGTATGTCCTGCTGTCTGCGATCTTATTGGCGATGATCGGCTGGTACTTCTTGGGTCCTCAGCCAGAATCCACTACGAATAAAGCAGTGGAAACGAACTCAACAGTGACTTCAGCGACTCCAGGCATCCCCACTGTGACGGTGGATACGGTGCCGACGGGTGCGCGCGTGTTCTTGGAGGGAGTGGACTACGGACCTGCCCCGACGGCTGTACCGGTACCCACGGATTCTCGAGCGCATGAGCTATGTGTGGAGTTCAACAGAGAACGGACATGTCGGAATTTGACCGGTGAAGCCCTCGCCTTCAAGGATCCGTATCGGTTCGTGATTAGCGAGTAGGCCCGCGTGGTTCACGATGCACTGGATGCGGCGGCGCGGGACCTTCCTCGAGCTCCGGGCGTCTATCTGTTTAAGGACCGGCGCGGCCGAGTCGTCTATGTGGGAAAAGCAAAGGATCTGAAGAGCCGTGTCTCCCAATACATCGATGGACACGATGAGCGGCCCATGGTTCGCCATTTGATGGCTGTGGCGACCAGCGTCGACGTCACAGAGGTGAGGACTGAAAAAGAGGCACTGATCTTAGAGAACACCCTGATTAAGAAGCATCGACCTCGGTACAATGTCCGGCTTCGTGATGACTCGTCCTTCCTTCACCTGAAGATCGACCCCAAGAGCCGCTGGCCCCGGTTTCAGGTCACTCGGGAGCGTGGCGGCAGTGCCCGGTATTTTGGGCCCTACGCATCCGCACAGCGTGCTCGGATGACGCTCGAGTTTTTATCGCGGAGGTTCCCGCTTCGAACCTGTACAGACGATGAAATGAAGCGAAGAAGTCGACCCTGCTTGCTGCACCAAATGCACCGATGCGTTGCCCCTTGTGTCGAGGGTGTATCCCCAGAGGAGTACAACCAAGTGGTGGAGCAGTCCATGTTGTTCTTGGACGGCAAGAACAAGGAACTGATCGGGTCACTGAACGAGCAAATGATGACGCATGCTGCCCGTGAGGAGTTCGAGGATGCGGCCCGAGTTCGGGACGTGATTCGGGCGGTCCAGTCCAGTTTAGAGGCCCAGATTGCGTCGGGTGGTAGCGAGGGCAACCATGATGCTTGGGCGATTGTGCGCGAGGGAGAGCGAGCCATGGTTGTCGTGCTGCCCGTCCGGGGCGGTCGCATGCATGAGGCTCGGTCGTTTCCTGCGGATGGCGTTGTCGGCGAGAATGGAGAAGTTTTGGCCTCCCTGTTGCTGACTTGGTACGACACGGCGTCGCTGATACCCGACCTTGTCTTGGTGAGCGCGGAGTGCAACGACACACCGCTGCTGGAGGAAGTGCTCGCCGAGCGGCGCGGAAAGGCCGTTGAGGTGCGCAAGCCGGTTCGCGGCGAGAAGGTTCGCGTGCTTGAGTTGGCCCTGAAAAACGCGGACGGAGCCCTTCGTCGAGCGCGCCTTCGCCACGCGCGGACCGATGAAGCCCTCGAGCGACTCCAAGAAGTCGCGCGTCTGGGTCGTCGTCCCCATCACATTGAGTGCTTCGACAATTCCAACATTCAAGGCAGCGACCCGGTGGCGAGTCAGGTGGTGTTCATCGATGGCATTCCAGACCGCAAGCGATACCGCCGGTATCGGGTTCGGTCGGTGCAGGGTCCCGATGATTACGCGACGATGCGCGAGATCCTCGAGCGGCGTGTCAAGCGGTCTCGGAAGGCCGACGCCAAGCCAGAAGATGCGATGCCCGATCTGATCGTGGTGGACGGAGGCAAAGGCCAAGTGTCGGTCGTGCGTGCGGTGTTGGCGGATCTGGGTGCACACAATCAACCGGTGATTGGCCTTGCAAAACCGAGGGTTGAGGTTGCGCGAGGTGACCGTTTTGCGGTGGATAAGGTGGTGGTTCCCGGACTGAAAGATCCGCAGCGCTTGCGATCCAACGACCCTGCGCTCTTGCTGCTGCAGGCCTTGCGGGATGAGTCTCACCGGACGGCGGTTCAGTTTCATCGCAAGGTGCGCCGGTCCAGTCGACTGGTGAGCGAACTCGATGGCATTCCGGGAGTCGGCCCGGCTCGACGAAAGGCGTTGCTGACGCGATTTGGAAGCGTTCAAGGCGTTCGGTCCGCTACCGTAGAGGAGTTGTCGCAGCTCGACGGTGTAGGGTCAGCGTTGGCCCGGTCGATTTTGGAGGCGCTCGGCGACGCCTCCATGTAGTTCAGTCGAGGTCATCCAGTTTGTCGTCGACTTGGCTTCCGTTCGCCGTTCCATTCTTGGTCCAATCGATCACCATGGTCGAGTCGATCAGATACGTTCGGGTGTTCTGGGCCTGAGCCCACGCATTGAATTCGGCCATCGAAGCGGCGGGTTCCCAAAGTACGGGTGAAAATCCGTAGGTACTCTGAACGGTTGCTGCACAGGCTTGGTTGCATTGAACGCCGAGCGCGTCTCGTCCAATCAGGGCGACAAAGCTCACGTCTGAATGACCGCTCGCGATGTCGGAGAGGTTGCTGAGGGTGTCGCGGGTGGTTCCCACATCGAGGTTGCCCACGACGAGAGCAACCTTTGACCCGTATCGATTGTGGAGGGAGAACGGCAATCCGGCTTGGTCGGTTGCTGTGAGGTTAAAGGCCACATCCCCTCGGTTGTACCCGGTGCCCTCAATGACTACACCCGTATCGTCGGATCCGTCTGGGGGGCCTCCATCTGCATCGGTGGCTACTGACCCCGTGTCATCGGCGGCGCTGGCGGAACCGGTATCGTCTGCACCGCTCGGATTCGCGGTGTCCGGCTGAGGCGGTGGCTGCGGTGGCGGATCCGTGTTGGGTTCAAAGGCCGTACCCCCGCCGCCCATGGGGACACCACCATCGGATTTACCGCATCCGACCAGTAACAACGATAAAGCCAACGTTCGCATGTTGAAAATGTAGCACGATAACCGAACCTATCGCTTGCCCTTTGCATTTCGGTCGGATTCGCGGGCGTCTCGAATCACGTATCCACCCTTCCGCCACCGTGCCGCGTGACTGGCACGAAAGGTTTCGGGAACATCGTCCCACCGCATGCACCAGAATGATTCGCCGTGAAGGTGAGTGCTCAGGCCTTGGATAATTTCACACCCATCGTGGCGATCACGGGTTCCGATGCCCGTTCGCGGAACCACGAGATAGGTGCACTCCTTGCAGTCGTTCATGGTGTCGACGAGACGCTGTTCCCACCGCACCGAACGGGTCGACCGTTTTGCGTTGTCGAATCCTTGTGCGGTGAACATCACCGCGACTCCGAGTGCAGCGGCGGCGACGATGACCTTGGGGAGCCGTGCGGGCGTGCGGTGCCACCAGATGCCAATGCCGGAACTCAGGAAGAGTCCTGCGAGCACGCCCGGTAATGCTTGCATTCGGTAGGTTGCGGTCTCGAGGCCGATCAACCACCCAGTCAAGGCAGCAATTTGGCCAGCAAAGATGACACCGGAAAGCCACACTCCGGGTCGCTGCGCACGCCGTAAAGCATTCCAACCGGCAAGGCCGGCAGGAATCAGGAAGATGGCTTTTGTGTCGATCGCCTGGGTCCACAAGCGAGCCAGTGTGCGCTGCAGAACCGCCGGATCGAATCGAGAATCAATGCCTTCCCAATCCGCATATGAAATTGGCGATGAGGCATACCCTTCGACGCCTGCCCCCTTGCAAAGGCTCCATAAGACCATGCCCCACAGGGCGAGCGCAGCACGAGGGTTTAGCCGCCAGACAACGTACACAAGGACCACCGGCCAGCCCTCGTAGCGAACCAGCGCTAGGAGGCCGATGATGAGGTCAGCTGCACGCCACAGTCCTGCATCTTGCGGTACGTTCGTCAGCCGCGCGTGGAGGGCGAGTGCCAGTCCCGAAAACAAGGCGAGCAGAAACATTCCTTCTTGGTACGGAACCACAGACCATGTCAGAAATGGTCCAAACAGACCGACGGGGATGAAGAGCCATCCTGCGGCGGGCCCGCCAAGTGCTCTGGCGACCCATGCGCCGGCTGTCACGGCTGCGGACCCGATGACAGCCATGGATATGCGCATGGCGAGGATGCTACCGCCCAAGGCTGTTGAGAGCCACACCACCGATTGTGTGGCAGGCAACCAATCTTGGACCAGTAGATGGTGGCGGCCACCCCATCGTTGGTATGCGTCCATGCTGTAGTTGTCCGGGTGGGTCACAATCAGCGCCAGTCGCACTGCCAACTCAATGGCAAAGACCACCAGAGTGAAGCGGAGGTGAACGGACCGCATCGAAGCAGTGTTTACCAGTTTAGGCCGCAGAGACTCGGCATGGGCTGGCCTTGAACTTCCCACGCCGCGCATGCATCGCAGGCGAGGCGTCCGTCGAGCGCAATGGCATGCAGGTCACCTTGGCGTACGGACATCGTTCCTTCAGTGGGCTCGATGGAGCAGAATTCTGTATTGACACTCCAAGCCCCATCGATGGTAGTGGTGGCTCGGTCCGTCGCGATCGCGCCGCTCACCGTCGTGTCGTAGTCGTCGGGAAAGCCAGTCGAGGGGTATATCGTGGTGGTCAAGTCCATGCCCAGCATTCCCTCAGAGCATGGCCAACTCGCTGTGCCGCACACCGATGCTGAGATGTCCATCAGCCAGAGGGCATCGACTTCTGTCAGTTCGATGGCTCCATCCAAACCGAACACGGTTTCTCCTCGCTGGATGAGTCGAAAATCGGTGCCCGTGATCCATGCGCCCTCGGCATCGTCGCGTCGCTCGAGTACGCCCAACACCTCGGTTCCATCGCTCAGACTGCACCCCCCAAACCATCGCTCATGAATGATGTCGGCTGCGGTGGCGATGCGTTCGACGCGCGGGCAGTCGGCTTCGATCCCGACCACCGTTGGCGCCCGTTGCACGAGGTCGACCATGGTGCTCGGATCGGCTGCCCGAACCGTTTCCGTCACCGGTGTGGGGTCAGACTCGACTGCGCGGTCGTCGATGGTAGCGACGCCACAACCGGAGAGTACAGCGATGGAGAGAAAGAGGCGCATGCTCATACGGTTTACGGCACTCAGGGGGGTGTGGTCAAGCCGTGAGTGAAATCTCACTTCGTGTGGGGCGCGGTTTCGTCCGCCGTGACTGCGGCTTCCGCAGCTTTTTTCTTGGCACGGGCAGCATGGACCCGCTCGTACAACACACTGGCGATATCGACCACCTCGGCATCTTCTGATTTCGCTACGTCCAGCATTCTGTGGCACCCCGGACAAGAGGTCACCGTCTTGGACTGGCCGGTCGCCGCCAATGCATCCATGCGGTTTCGATTGACCTTCGCTGGAGAGTCCCACAAGAAACCACCTCCACCTCCGCCGCAGCAGCTGGGAATATTGGGGCTTTTGCCGCCTGTAAATGCCTTCACGCCGCTCGTCTCGAGGAGTTCGTCCAGCAGAGCAGTCTCGTCGTTGTGAATTACTTTGCACGGGTGATGGACGGCCATCGACTCCGTTTTCTTCTCGACCTGCAGACGACCCTCACGGACCAGTTCAGCGAGAAAATCGACGTGAGAGCGAACATTGGGAAAGACCTCGCCGGCGTCGGCATATTGCGTGCCGATCGAGTCTTTGCAATGCGGGCAAATGGTCAAGATGGTTCGGGCTCGGTCTCCTCCCAGCGCCGTATCGAGCTCTTCGGTCCGCTCCGCCTTCCAGAACGGCCAGTCCTCCATAAGTCCGCCGCCGTGCACCAGTGCCTCCCCCCAGCACGACTCGGTCTCCGGCACGCCGTAACGAATGTCGGCCGCTTCGAGCAGACGCGCCGTCGCTGAAACAATGGGCTGCAGGTCGGGAGAGTTGGCGCCCTGGCAGCCAAGAACAAACAGGACCTCGTGTTGGGTGTGGTCGTAGACGGGGAGTTCTTGGTCGCGGAGCAGCGCTGCACGCGTGGCGGGACCCTCCCCAAAGAGGTTTCCAGTGGCGATTGCCGGGCTTGCGCCGTCGGTCAATCCGGGGACCGGATACAGGCCCTCGAAGCTCATGCGTCCGCGGATTTCGAGTCCCGCCTTGGACGGGCGGTTGCCAACAGGGCACACCACATCGCAAGCCCGGCATTGTGTGCACGTCGCGAGCGTGTCGGGCGCGATCAGTTCGGCGAGGCCTTCGGAATCCACAGAGGGGTCCCGAAGTGCGAGCACAAAATGGTCTCGGGGCTTGAGCCCTGCGTCAGCGGATGGGCAGGCATCATTGCACCGACCGCACTCGATGCACGCGGCGGTGTCAAACAACGAGTGGAAGCTGAAGTCTGCCACGCCATTCGGCATGCCCACGCGGGCGTACTCGGCCTCGAACAGGTCTTCATCCTCGGGCATCGCGAAGTCCCCACCGGAGATGGGTCGGTCCGAAGGGATCTCCGTCATGTGTTTCAACACCACATTGATGGGAGCGATGAGCAAATGCAAATGTTTGCCATACGCAATCAAAGAGGGAAATCCGCACAGAATGATGTAGTGAACCCACCAGTTCATCTTCGCTGCAGTGCCCTCAAGACCGAGATTGACACCGAATGTCGGGCGCTCCAGCATGTAGGTGACCATCAAGCCGGCGATCAGGCTGAGAACGACCCCGGATTCTGCGGGGTGGGTCAACCGGTCTTTCATGAAGAAATAGCGACGGATCGCCAACAGCACGCAGGACACGAACACCAGGGCAGCGATCACATCAAGAAATGCGTCGATGGGCCCCAAGTGAATTGGTTCGCGCAGGGCCATCACACCGGCAGCGACATGGGTGGCGCTCTTCACGCTGAACGAAACGAAGCCGTAAAACACAATGAGGTGAATGATTCCAACCACCGGTCGGTTCGCGATCACACGCGTTTGCAGGGCCACCTCAGCGATTCCGGTAAACAGTCCACGTTTGTTGATCAGACGGATTTCGTCGCGTTTGGGCCAGATGTGCCCGATTCGTCGGGTCCAGAGGATGTACCCGAAGCTGTACGCCCCTGCGATCCCAACGGCAATTATGAAAGCAAGCTCCAGCCAGCGCATGGTGCTCCACGGCAAAGCCGTGCCCATGGCAGGGGCACAGGCGAACAATTTGAGGTCTCATTGGTCTCGTAACAACATGACACGCATTGACCGGATTTGGTTCCCGGTTACGGGGTCCGCCTGGAGGATTTGGTGGAAAAAACGCCCATGACGCACGCGGTAAAATTTCGGTGGATGGCCACGATGGCAGTCTTTTGGCTCATCGTTGACCAGATCACGAAGATTTGGGTTGTGAACAACATCGCCTACCGGACCCAAGAAATAAAAATCATCGATGGGTTCTTTTCGCTCGTTCATGCTCAAAATCGCGGCGCGGCGGGGGGCATCCTCAGCGACTTTGAGTATCGGATGCCATTTTTCGCGGTGGTCACGGTCATCGCGCTCGGCGTTCTCTGGCAGATGTACAGTGAAATCCCAGACGAAGACCGGTTTCAAGCCACTGCACTGGGACTCATCTTTTCGGGAGCGATTGGCAACGCGATCGACCGTGTGCACAAGCAGAGTGTCACTGACTTCCTTCGGGTCTACACGGAGCATGAGACGCTGAAGCCTTGGTTAATCGAGACTGTTGGGACCTACGAGTGGCCGAGTTTCAACGTGGCGGACTCGGCCATCGTTGTCGGACTGTGTATGTTCTTCATCCATTTCGCATTCTTGCAGGAGGAAGAGGAAGAACTGGAGACTGACCCGCCGCAAAAACCCGTCGAGCTTTAGGGCAGGCTGGCTCGCCAAGCGTCGAACATGACGAGGTTCCACAACTGCATGCTGTAGTCGGCTTCGCCGTCCAAATGACGAGCAGCCATGTTCTGTATGGTTTCAGCCATAAACAAGTCACCGCATCGCTCGGTGGTCGATGCAATGCGTTCGCGCAGGAAAGAGGCGCCGGGTCCCCGCAGCCATTGAGCCATCGGCCTTGGCTCTGCGCGCTTTGGCCGATGAAGCAGGCGATCGGACAAGCGACCCTGCATCGACTGGCGGAGGGGAGCTTTTGATGTGTAGCCGAGCCCGGATCGACGACACTTTTCGGGGCCGGGCATGGCTGCCGTAATGGTCAAAAAGTCAGTGTCGAGCATGGGATAGCAGATGTGAATGCCATTGTGTGCTGCCATGCGGTCGGTGCGCGCCAAGGTGTCCTCGGCGAGCCAGCCTCTTTGCCATACATGAAGGATTTCATTGATCGGATCCGACGATACTTCTTGGTAGTAAGGCTCAAGAATGGAAGAGCGTATGCCCGGTCGAGCGATGGCCGGATCGCGAAGAAGTTCAACCCTGTCTTCGGCCGCAAAGACGCGCGAGCCTCCTATCTTACGCTCCAAGCCGAAGTAGGCTGCCGGTGCGGCGAGGTCCGACCATCCCGCTGACCGCGCGAGGGTCCGACTCAGCGCGCGCGCAGGTCCCGGGAGGAGCCCCACCGTCCTTGATCGGCGCAGTCGCGATGCGATCTGTGGCATGGTTCGACCGCCAAGAGCTTCGTCGCCGCCCACCCCGGACAACAAAACCCGCACGCTGACTCCGATGGATCGGAACAGGCACTGTTGAATCAGCGCGGCCGGGCTCGGCAGTGGCTGACCCATCTGCAGTGATGCCGTATCGACCGACTGCACAAGGTCCTCATTGGTAATGCGCACGAGGGTGTGGGTCGCCCCATAGGTCTCTGCGACCCGTGCTGCGAAGGCACTTTCATCGGTCTTGTCTCCCGCCATCGTCACAGTGAAGGTGGGCGGAGCCTCGCCCATGAGCTCGGTTGCGTGGTGAAGAATTGCTGCAGAATCGAGTCCACCACTGAGGAGCAGTCCGAGTGGCTGTTGGGTCTGAGTTCGTCGCTCAACCGATCGCCGGAGAGAAGTGTCGACGCGGTCCACGAGGTGCGAAAAATCGGGAATTGGCAACCCTGGCGCCCACCACTGCGGGGCCCACCAGCGCTCGTTCCGAGTGCCGGCTGCATCCACGCGGAGCACATGCCCGGGCGGGACAGTGTTGACGTCACGAAGCAAGGTTCGCGGGGCGTGAGTGTAGCGAAAACTAAGGTACTCAGCGAGGTTGTCCGTTGCGATCTCGGTGGAGACCCACGGGATACCCAGAAGCGCTCGCATGCTGGATGCGAATGCAATCTTGGCCCCGGACTGCGCCCAGAATATGGGCCGCGTACCGCACGGGTCGCGTGCCAGCCAGAGCGTTTGTTCCGCACGATCCCATATCGCGATGGCGAATTCGCCCGAGAGGGAGGAGAGGCAGGTGGGCCCATGGACGGGCCAATCCCTCAGGATTTGACTTCCATCGCCGGCGCCGTCGAGCAAGACGACAAAGCGTTTGTCGTCAAAGGGGGGTCGGGTGCCCGATCGTTGCACT
>DEBL01000168.1:0-7006 GCA_002348535.1 Deltaproteobacteria bacterium UBA2957
TAAAGGACGAAACGTCTACTTGGAGAGTCTCTACGCGTATCGACATTATGGATGGGCACCTCAAAAAGCGTGGGTGACCGACGAGCGAAAGCTCATCGACTCGACGACGCCCGAACTGTACGACGCGTGGGACATTCAGGAGCGAACTGACCTTGCACCCACTCGCGTCGATGAGGTGACTGAACTGACCGCGAACCTCGATGCGTACACCGAGAGCTTGGTCACCGAGGATGCAGCCGCAGGCCGGGCCGAACTGAGCGAGGAGAGACTGCAGCAACTGGCTGCGTTGGGGTACATCACCACGACGGTCAATGAAGACGGCCCCACCGACAACCTGCCCGATCCGGCTTCGCGACTGCACGTCCTCAAGGAAGTTGAACGAGCGCGGGCTCTGCTTCAAAATGGTGACCTTGACTCCGCACAGAAGCAGGTCGACAAGGTGCTCAGCGAAGAGCCCACATTCGTCGACATGCGCGCGCTGAAGATTCAACTCATGATGCGACGAGGGGAACTTGAGGCAGCTCTTAAAGAGGCAACAGCCCTCGACTCAGATCATCCGTCCACCAATCACAAGAGCCTGATCGCCGCCACGCAGTTGAGGCTTGGAAAGACCGCGGCCGCTGCCCAGACGTTCAACTCGATTGTCGACATCGACCCCTACTTAAAAGACTCATGGGGAGGCCTGCTGACCAGTCTGTTTCTTGGCGGTAAGGTTCCGGAGCTTGATCGGGCCGTGCTCCGGGCCAAGCAATACCATTCTGGCGAGCCTGTTGTCCAAACCTTCGATGGCATTGTCAGGGTGATGAAGGGTCAAGTCGACCAAGCAAAACCGCTGCTCGAGAACGTGTTGGAACGCAGCCCCAATCAGCCCTTCGCAAACCACAGTCTCGGCCTGATCGAGCGTGCAAAGGGCAACGCCGACCGAGCCGAGCAATTCCTGACTGAAGAAATCCGCCTCAACCCCCCGGCCATCCCCGCTCGACGCACGATGGTCGAGATCTTGGCTGAGCAGCGGCGATACGAGGAACAGTTGGCGCAACTCGATGCGATTCGAGCGATTGAGCCCCCCAACCCATTGACGCTTCACTCGAGCGCTCAGGCGCTCTTCAACCTAAAGCGATTCGATGAGGCCGAAGCCCTCACCACTCAGTGTCGTGCGCTCAATGACACGTATCCGGGATGCTGGATGCTGGCGGCAAACATCCTGCAGAAGAAAGGGAAGAAGACCGAGGCACTTGAGGCCTACAACCGCGCGATGGCACTCTCCAAAATTTCATCTTCGCCCGCGGGTCAGTAGACGGCGAGGCCAGCCTGCAGCAGCAACCAACTGTTGTCTTCCAGCTTGATCTGTGGCTGGTCAACCACGAGTATTTTTCCGCGGGTCGCTTCCACATCGATGAACTCCTCGAGGGCCAACTCGGGAATTGGAATGTCGGGGGCAAACTGGCTTGTATTGCCCAAGAGCGGCGGAACCAGCAACTTCACCAGCGCGGCTAAATCACCGGGATCGATGGATTCGGGTGCCTCGAGAACCCCGATTGCTTGCTCGATTCGGGCGGGACGATTGTCGACGGCAACACGGATTGAACCGTCCTCATCGACATCCGCGTTGACATGCGCCCGAAAGTTAACGGAAAAACGAAGGACTTCACCGTCGGTGCGGTTGAAGACAATGTCCCACTCGCCGATGGCCAACTGAGCGGCCCAATCGTCGTCGCGGGTTGGGCTCAACACCGGAGGAAGATTGAGGTTCATGACGACGGTGTCCGTGGGTCCGAGCGGCGGCGGGAGTGGCGCCCCTGTGAGGCCGCCGATCAGCACGCCGTCAAACTCCACATTGCGCGCCAAGTCCGTCGACCAGAACGCAAAAGCAAGCTGGTTCAGCAAGTCGTCATCGATGGCGGCCCAGAAGGGCTGTTCTTTGTAGTCTGGCCACGAAGGAGGGTTGCCCGGGGTTTTTAGCGAGCCTGCATTCCGGGGAAGACCGATCGGATTCGTTGCCTGAATTCGCGCATCCACCTCGAAGCGGATCCCACTGCTGGCGACCTCGAGATCGGCCAGTCGAAGGTCCATGCCAAGGTCCTCATTGAGGCTTGCGCCCACGGCAAATGCCGAGAGCGAACTCTCAATAAACCGAGTCAACTCGACACTGATCAGATCCGACACGACGTCCTCAATGTATCCAGCGACCAGTCCGCTCAGGCTCCCCTCCAAGAACTCGGGGACCCAATCAACCGTCAGGTCCAACTCGTCGATCTCAACGGCCACCGCAAGCGCCTGCGCGCGCACGATGCCTTCTTCGGACTCGATGGCCATGGTCAATGCTGAATCCACCGAGGACGCCACAGCGGTCGCATTGATCTCGATACCGGAGTACCAGTCCACGCCGCCGAGGATCACATCAACCTCGAGATCTGCGACGCCAACGTTTGCCTCCACCGCACCGTCATCGAGCGCAAGGTCGATCGCTACATTTCCAAACTCCACCCGCGTCGGCGTGAAGATGAGCGCATCCGTGACGACCGGCTCACCGATGAGAGTGTCGATGATCTCTGTGTCTGCAAGAGCGAGCTCCAACAATCCAGCGATATCATCGGGCTGATCATCAGAATCGTCCAAGACCTCGCCATCAATCTCCATCCGGATTGCGTTCTCAATCCAAGCGTCTTCCTGGTGGGTAGGCCCCGCGTAAAATGCGCGCCCATCGACAGCTCGCTCCCCGTTACTCGACTCAACGCGTGCCCCTAAGATCTGGATACCGGGTGTCCAACCCATCTGGGCCTCGAATCGCCCGGTCTCGCCCACTTCGTACTGCGAACCGTTAATCTCGATGCGCGACACCGAGTTTGATCCGGCCTGCACTGCACCGCGAACAGTTCCCGATCCGTTGGGATCAAAACTGCCCCGTTCCGGGTACTCAATCGTCAACTCCGGAATGGCATCGATGGCTGTCGCCTCCGCTTCGTCGCCGGAGGTGTCCGTGGGTTCTGCGGGCTCAGGCGCGCCGCAGGCTGCAATCAAAAGTAACCAGTTCATAGCGGTGAACATTTACAGCAGTTTGGGGCCGGTGGCGCCCATGAGCCGCCAGTTTCACCCCCTTGTCACACCGGGAATTTGGGCGCGTACGGTACAACTACAGTCGGGGAAAGTCGAGGTTTGGTCATGATCAATGCGGTGGTCAGCGATGCAAGCAGTGCCGCTGCCATCAGTGTGGCCATCTTGCTGCTGTTCTCCGCCGGGGAGTGGCTGCACCGATCGCTCAAGGTCAGGGTTGAACTGACCCGCAAACTGACTCATGTCGGGGCCGGGGTGATCGTGATGACGTTTCCTTGGACGCTCTCGAGTCCTTGGACGGTGCTGCTGCTGAGTGTTTCCTTTGGGGCACTCCTATCGGTCGGAAAACTGACCGGGCTGCTATCCAGTGTCCACAACGTCGACCGTCGAACCAGCGGCGCCTTCTTCTACCCCGTGGCGGTCCTCGGAACCTTCTGGCTCTCGAGAGGCGACCCGCTGCTGTTCTGCGTTCCGATCGCCGTCATGGCCCTTGCCGATACCGCCGCAGCACTGGTGGGCCAGAGCGTGGGGCAGTTTCACTACCGCGTGTTCGATAACCGCCGGTCCGTTGAGGGCAGCATGGGTTTTTTCGCCTTTGCGCTCGCAGTCTGCATGTCGGGTCTCGCGCTGTACGGTGCACCCGGATGGCCTGCCATGCTCATTGTTGCGCTGGTTGCCGCCATCATGGCCACGGCCACGGAGTCCATCAGTGTTCGAGGGTCGGACAACCTGTTCATTCCATACACCGTCTTCTTGGTCCTCGACCGAACCATGCGGCTTGGGTTGCGAGACCTCAGCGGCTGGCTGGAGGGCATGATGCTGGCCCTGATGGTGCTCGTCGGCAGCTACCGCGTCGCTGCGCTGACGCCCGCAGGGGGTGTGACAGTGTTTTTGGTCGTGACCCTCGCGTGGGCGTTGGGCGGGTTGGTGTGGCTCATGCCCCTGCTCGCGCTGTACCTGCTCTACATTGTCACCGCGCCCCGCGAGGGTGACATCCGAGCCGACCTCAACGAAGTGTTTCCGACGACCGTCGGTTCCATGATTGTAGTCCTTGCTTTTGGCCATTTCGGGGAGGCAGACCTCTTTGTTCCGTATCTCGCAACGCTGACGGCGAGCGGAGCCATCGCGTTGGGCCGCATGGCAACCTTGCGCGGATGGCCCTTGATTCCCCTCGCCTTGTCGGGGGCAATGACGCCGCTGATGCCCGTGGTGGCCTATGAACACTCTGTTCCCGTTCCCGCCTTGGCGCTGGCCACACTCGCGGGGTGCGCCGCATTCGCATCGCTCCGACGCAGCGACTTCTCGGGCCGCCGTATGCTCAGCGCCTTGTTGGCGGGGGCGGTGGCATGGGCGGCGGCATGAACGGGGCGCACGTCAATCCGATCGACCCGTCCATCGGCCACATTGAAGACGGGCCAGAGGCCGGAATCGAAGCGGCAGAGGCGTGGCTTCGGGCCCAAGGGTGCACACGGGCACGCGGCCCGATGGGGCCCACAACTTGGCACACCTACCGCGCCGTCATCGAGACCAGTGACCGGCCGTTTTTCTTGGGCGAACCCACAGCCCAACCGACGGCATGGGTAAACCGCGGCTACGCACCGATCGCGCATTATGCGAGTGCATTGGCCGATAACCAAGCGCAGATGGCCGCTGCCGCGCGACACACCGCGGCCATGGAACGTGCAGGTTGGTGCCTCCGCACCCTCGAGGCCCACGATGGATACGAGTCCGCCCTCGAGTGCGTGCACACCATCAGTCAGGCGGCATTCAGCGCCGCCTTTGCCTTTACTCCCCTGCCCCTCTCCGAATTCATCGCCCTCTACACCCCCCTCGAGCCCCTCGTGGACCCGCGCTTGGTGTTCACTGCGTTCGACCCAAGCGGCCGGCCGGGTGGATTCTGCTTCGCCGTTCCCGACCGATTGAATCCGGCCGGGCAGACCTTTATCGTCAAGACCCTTGCGGTTCTGCCCGAACATCGATCGGCCGGTCTGGGCAGCTGGATGACCGCCGCGGCCCACCAAGCCGCCCATGACCTCGGATACGTGGGTGGAGGCATTCACGCCCTGATGTGGACGGGCAGCCGCAGCAACCAAATATCGAAGCATGCCGGCCATGTATTTCGTCGCTATGCGCTCTTCGAGAAGCCGCTGTGACAACAAATCTTCTGCGCCTGCTGCCCCGCTCTGATCACCCGGCGCTCATCGATCCCGATGGCCGGCAGATGACCTTCAATGAACTGTGGAGCGACGTCGAGGGCGTCGCCGCGGACCTGCACGAACGGGGCATTCGATCCGGCGACCGGGTGGTGCTGCTGATTCCCATGAGCATCGAGCTGTACGTGGTGTTGCTGGCTCTGTTTCACCGCGGAGCCACCGTCACGCTTGTCGATCCCAGCGCAGACATCCAGACCCTTCTGACCTTGCACCCTCCCGATGCCTTCATTGGTATACCCAAGGCCCATGCGCTCCGCGTCACGGTGCCTGCGCTGCGCGGATTGAAGGTGTACCTCTCGACCGGCTTTACGCCATTGCCTCACCGACGCATCCGGCGCCGCAACACGCCACCGCCGCCCATCGAACCACCCAGTGCGCCCGCGCTCCTGACGTTCACCAGCGGCACCACATCAACGCCAAAGGCCATCGCACGCAGCCATGCATTCCTTGTGGCGCAGCACCGCGTACTCGGCAGCCACATGCGATTCGGGCCGGGCGATGTCGACATGCCCACCCTGCCGGTGTTCCTGCTGCACTCGCTGGCGTCGGGCGCCACCTGTGTGGTGGCCAATGCGAACTTGGCCACCGTGGGATCCATCGACCCAATCCCGGTGCTGAACCAAATCGAGACCTTGGGCGTGACCTCCATCAGTGGATCGCCCGCATTCTTCCAGTGCCTCACCAACCACCTGATCGCTACCGGTGAGTGTGCCCACTCGGTGCGCACCGTCTTCACGGGGGGCGCACGCGTGCCCGCAGCGTTGGTCCAAGCGCTGAGCGCCTGCATGCCATCGGCAGCCATCGAAATCGTGTACGGGTCAACGGAGTGCGAGCCCATCGCCGTTTTAGATGCCCTTGCGAACTTCGACCGCCTCTCTCAGACGACCCACTTGGGCGCGCTTGTTGGCCGTCCAGTCGATGATGTATCGGTGCGCATTGACGGGTCACCCAACGGAGAAATTCTTGTGGCGGGCCCTCATGTCAACGAAGGCTACGTCGACAACCCTGAAGCGGACGCGGCCCATAAAATCCGGGAGGGCGACCGCGTCTGGCACCGAACCGGGGATGCCGGGCACCTTGATGACGAGGGAAACCTGTGGCTCGTGGGGCGTGTGGGCGAGTCCATCAACGGGCATTGGCCGCTGGTGGTTGAAGGCTTGGCCGAAGAACTCGACTTTGTGGTTCGTGCTGCCCTCGTGGGGGTCGACGGCCACCCCACTCTTGCGGTCGAAACCCGAAGTCCGCCGGCGGACTGGGCACAACGGATTCGTGCGCACACAGGCCTTTCCCCGATCGCCGTGAATCGGATACCGGTGGACACGCGGCACAATGCCAAGGTCGATCGCAACCAGCTGGCAGCCACGCTCAAATCCAACCCCTCAGGATCCGATGACCCGGCCTAAGCCCCTGCTCTCGTTGATCAGTCTCGTGCTGGTTTTGGCCGTCCTCGAGGGCGTAGGCAGGGCGCTCGTGCCCCCACCCCCCGAGATGCGCCAGGACGGCTTTGCCGCAGACCCGGTGCTGGGCTGGGCGCTCCCGGCTGGCACCACCATGACCTGGCGCAACAGGCCCGCAGCCATCAACAGGCTCGGCTTGCGCGGACCGGAGCCCCGGCCGGATGCGCAGCAGACCATTCTCATCGTGGGTGACTCGTCCATCTTTGGCGACGGGGTCTCGGACACCGACACGCTGGCTGCCCAGATGAATCGAAGCCTTGGCCCCAGCGTGGATGTGCAAAA
>DEBL01000168.1:7395-15082 GCA_002348535.1 Deltaproteobacteria bacterium UBA2957
ATGACCGAACTCAAGCCCGATGTGCTGATCGCCTACAATCAACACTCGGACTTCCGCCGAGCCAGTTCCGAAGACCGCGTGATCGTTGCCGCCAACTGGGGTGCGCTCGGGCACACGGGCATCGGCCGTCTGTTGAGCGCAGGCATGCTGTGGAACCGAATGCGCACCAACGGGTCGAACCTCGACCGCAGCGAATACGAGGCGTGCCTCACCGCCATGGCCGATGCGCAGCGCAGCACAGGCGGCAAGATGATGTTTGTCGTGCCCATCACCGAGGTCGACTTCCCCGATTCCCCCTTCTACGGAGAACCCGAGCCCGAAGCCCCGGGCAAGAGACTCACTGACTACCGGGCGAGCATGGCTGCTGTGGCCAAGGCCTCGGGGGCCTTGCTAGTGGACGGTCCGGCGGTCACCATCGCCGCCGGTCTCACGGGCAACGGTGCTCTCCAAGACCCCGTTCACCCAACCGTGGCGGGCCATGCGGCGCTGAGCCAAGGCATCGTGAGCGCACTCCGCGATGCAAAATGGGTCGGCAATTCACCATCGAAGCGATAGACGCTCGCCATGCTTGCTTTTCTGCTCTTGTTCGCCTGCGGTGACGACCCAAAAGACACCGCCGAAGACAGCTTCGACCCGACCACGTGGTCGGGCGGAGACTTCGACTTTGAGACCCTTGCGGCCAATGATGCCTGCCTCGGCGGTGCCCTCGAGGCTCTGTTCATGCCCAATGGCCCCGACGCGCCCCATGAATTCGAGTTTCCGATCCGACTGCCCGGATACGATGAAGTTCCGGTGTCGTATGCCGTCGATCTTCGGTCCCCCTTTTTGTCGATGCCGGTAACGGTCGATTCGCCCGACGGAATCGCGTTTGAGATTCGCGGGTCGGTGATGGAGTCTGTGGAGCTGGGATACGCGTCCTACGGCGACTGCGTCGTGACCATGTCGGTCGATGCGGACCTGTCCCCAACCAGTGCCGACCTTGTCACCGGCGATGCGACCATCACGGTCACAAACCCCCGCGGTGAAGACGACCGGTGTCCAGTCTTCGAGGTTGCCCCCTGTACCGTTCAGCTTGACCTCGCTGCTGAGCGATCCTGACGGCCCCTGCATTTGGGTTGGGTGAACACCCAGTTTGGGGTATTCTTCGCGTATGAGCGCACCGCATCCGAGATTGATTGACGTCCTCCGCGAGACGGCCGACCGCCTCCGGAAGGGCAGCGACTACAAGTGGTCCAACTACGGACTGTGCAACTGCGGGCACTTGGCCCAGACAGTGACGCACCGGTCGCCCAAAGAAATCCACGAAGCCGCAATGCAGCGGGCCGGAGACTGGGGCCAGCAAGCCCTCGAGTACTGCGGCGAGACCGGACTCGAGATGGACCACATCATGACGCAGCTGCTGGACCTCGGGCTCAGTCGGAACGACATCCGCGACATCGAGCGACTGAGCAACCCCAAGGTGCTCCGGCGGATGGAAGCCAAGCCCAACGGCGTGGCCCACTACGCCCGCACCGATGCGATCGCGTACTTCGAGGCGTGGGCCGACCTGCTGGAAGAGCAGCTGCCCGAGACCCTCCGGATGGCGGCCAAGTAGTCACCCCCACCGGCAGTTTTCTTCCGCCTCCGTTGGCCACCGATGAGCCCAAGCGATAGCTCCTCGCCCACAGGAGCGAACCATGGCACTTCAAGCTGGAATCGTGGGCCTTCCCAACGTGGGCAAGAGCACCCTCTTCAATGCCCTCACTGCGGCGGGCGCCGAGAGCGCAAACTACCCGTTCTGCACCATTGAACCCAACACCGGCATCGTTCCGGTCCCCGACCCGAGGCTGGACCAACTGCAGGGTGTGGTGAACAGCCAGAATGTCATTGCCGCGACCGTGGAGATTGTCGACATCGCTGGGCTTGTTCGCGGCGCGAGCAAGGGCGAAGGTCTGGGCAACCAGTTCTTGGGTCACATTCGAAATGTGGATGCGGTGCTTCACGTGGTCCGGTGCTTTGCCGACCCAGACGTGGTTCATGTTGATGGGTCCGTTGACCCCGATCGGGACATCGACACCATCGACACCGAACTCATCCTCGCCGACTTAGAGAGCTGCGAGCGCCGAGTGCAGCGCTTCGCCAAGGTCGCAAAGAGCGGCGACAAAGACGCCAAGCACCATCTGGCTGTCACCGAAAAGCTGATCGCGATTCTCGAGGCGGGAAAGCCCGCCCGATCGGGCGACTGGGCCGATGACGAGCGCGCCAGTGTGGCAGACGCCCAACTCATCACGGCGAAGCCCGTGTTGTACGTCTGCAACGTCGATGAGTCGGGCATTGATGGGTCGAACGCCTACGTCGATGCGGTGCGCGTCCGTGCCGAGGCCGAACACGCCGGCGTCGTGATCATCTGCGGTCAGGTCGAAGCCGAGATCTCCGAACTCGACGCCGACGACAAGGCCGCCTTCCTTGATGACCTTGGCCTCGCAGAACCGGGGCTCAACCGCCTCGCGCGGGAGACCTACGGACTCTTGGGCCTGAAGACATACTTCACAGCGGGCCCCAAGGAAATCCGGGCATGGACCTTCAAGAATGGCTGGTTGGCGCCCCAGTGTGCGGGCGTCATTCACACCGACTTTGAGCGAGGTTTCATTCGTGCCGAGGTGTATGCGATTCCCGACCTGCTCGAGCACGGCAGCGAAGCAGCCCTCAAGGGCGTGGGCAAGTTGCGGGTGGAGGGCAAGGCCTACGAAGTCAAAGACGGCGACGTCATGCACTTTCGGTTCAACGTATAAACCACTTACCCTCCAAGAAAACGACTCTCATCAAGTGAAGGGCATGTGTTGAACATTGTGCTTTGTCCATGTTAGTGTCCGTATGGTCACTAACTATTGGAGGCACCATCGCGAGGCCACGGCAATACACTGATGAAGAAATTCTCGACGCAACAGAGGAAATGGTACTCAAGCATGGCCCCAATGTTTCGACCAGCGTAATCGCGAACCACCTCGGTCTATCGAAGGCTGCGTTGTTCAAGCGCTTCAGTAACAAAGATAGGCTGATTGTCTCCGCACTATTCCGTCCGCAGCTGATGGCACGAAGCCCCGTGGCCGCCCTGCTGAAAAACGGGCCAACCCAAGCGCCCATCCGAGACCAACTGATCGAAATCGGGGTCGGCATCCTCACATCGATGCGACGACTCGTCCCTTGCATGACCATGTTTCATGCCGCCGGTATCGATCCGAGAGAATCCATGGGGCACGATTTGGCCCCACCGGTCCAAGGCAGAAAACTACTCACAGCATGGCTACAACAGGCCCATGTTCAGGATCGTATCCGCACCATGGATCCGGCCATCCTCGCAGTTGGCTTCCTTGGAATGCTGAAGGCGCGTCCCTTTCGCGAGGTCATCCTTGGTGACACGGATCTCGATTGCTCAGACACAACCTATGTCACGCAACTTGTAGACCAGATGTTGTCAGGTATTGCGGGGCCGTCTGCATGATTCTTTCTACTACCGATATCAATTTTTAGATGTCTGCCGTTCGGCAGGCGGGAGGAACGCATGAAAACCAAAGTAATTTTAACCATTAATGGAATCATCCATATGTTTATCGGAGGATTTCTGTGGGTGGCTGCAATCGTCATCGGCAAACCCTTTATCGACCCGATTTTTCAAGCAAAGGCACCCGGCGAAGTGTTAACCGACGGGATCTATCTGGTGATTGCGAGCACTGTGGATACGGTTGGGGCATTCAATATCGGCATTGGGGCAATGCTCTTGGTCGTCAGAAGCATTGCTGATTTGGATTCGGCCAGGAGAGTTCTTGCGGGCCAGTGCGTTCTCGTAGGATGCGCCTTGCTCTTCTCGGCATTTTACAACCAGATCTTTATGCAGGGAGGACCTCCAATTCCAGTCTTCGTTCTATTGATCATATCTTTCTCTCTTGCTTTATACGGCTCAAGAAAGGGGACCCTATAAAGCCTCAAGAACCAGCATTTGAAAGCGCAGGAACGAACTCGAACCCACTTTCCGTGTTCCAGCGGAAATTCGGTGACAAACGGTGAGATCGATTTTGAAAGCCGTTGGTTTACAGATACTTACGAAGCAGATTGCATTTCGGTTCAACGTATGAACCATCTGTCCTCTTACAAAAGGGTCCCCATCTACAGCAAATCGTGAGTTTACCGGATGGTGACGCAACAGAGTACATTTCGACTCAGTACGCCAATCTGAGGCCCTTTTGAGTACGCACAAGGACGGTGAACATCGATGTCTGATGTGACTTCATTGGCTGACGCCCTTTCTTCATCCGTGATCGACGACACCGTGCTGCACGAGCGTCACGGTCCCTTCATGGAGCTGGCCCGGCGTCTGTTGGGGGTACAGTCCAATATCTATGGCTACATGGAGATTTGGCCGACCGCTTTTCGAAGCTACAACTTAATGGTTCCCAACTTCTTCAACGTTCCCTTTCCGCTTCTTGGACTTCGGCCGGATGCAGGCTTGCTGGGAACCGCCATGTATGCTTCCAGTCGCGCAGCTCAGTGCATGTACTGCTCGGCGCACAGTTGCACCATCGCCCAACGGGGCGGGGCCGATATTGAAACCTTGCAGCAGGCCCTAAACCCCGAAGCCGCGGCATCAGCGGGTGTTCGTGCAGTACTTCAGGTTGCAGCTGGAATGTCGACAATGCCGCCTTCCCTCACTCCTGTGGAGGTCGAAGACTTTTATGACCACTACGGACAGCAGGCCGCCGATTGGCTTGGGCACGCAGTGGCGATGATGGGGTTTTTGAACAAGATGATGGACGCAATGGGGGTTGATCTTGAGGCGAAGCTGGTAGACGAAATTCAGGCGGTGGCAGGGGCGTCCGACTGGACCCCAGGACGCCACCGGGTGGTTCAAGATGAACGTTCATTTCATGCCGCAACCAGCCCGAAGAGGACCCTGTTGTCGATGTTACCCTTCATGCCTTTTGCGATTCGACAAGACGGTCTGTGGACACGAGGCGTACCAACCAATGGACGAAAAGCCGTTGCGTTATTGGAGGAACTCACGGGCTATGGATTCCCCATGGTTGGTCGCATTCGTCAGGGACGGATCGTTCGGACGTTGACCACCATGCTCCGTGACAACCTAAGCCCAACGGAGAGCCGATTGGGAGTCGCCACCAAGCACATGGCCGGGGTGGTCTATGCCATTGGAATTGGCAACGATGAGCTGCGTCGTGGTTCTGAATCAATGGCCCGTGAAAGTGGGGTGAGAGATCTGAGTCGGTGCCACGACATCGCGGCTGAATACGTGGTCTTGGAGGACGCCAGCTTCATCGATGCGTTCTTTCGCGATGATGAACCCCGTTTCAAGGCGGTGATGCTGCTCACCAAAGCCATGGTGCCCAGTCCATCAAATGTGACGCCACTCGTCATCGAAGCGGTGCAAGATGCCCTTGAACCTGCTGAGATTATCGAACTGGTCACATGGTTGTCTTTGCTTTCGCTGTTGCACCGTTTGCGGGTGCTCCAAGACGCAAGTTCTCAAGTCTGAGGGTTACACCGACGGCATGCCGACGCTCACGCAAAGCCGCCGCCACCGTCAATCTGCCTCTTCAAATGCCTCGGCCAGATGAAACAACGCATCAATGCTGCTGGCCCCAAGAAGTGCCGACCGCTGCGGGCTCCATCCAAACACAGGGTCTGGAGCGTCCGCGTTGTCTTTGAAGGGCATCTCGAGCGTGTAGGCCGGACACCCAAAGCGACCGGCGATGGCGTTGGTGCACATGGTCATGTTCGCGGTGCCGGGGGCATCAACGGGGTACCCGTGCTCGTGTTGCAGGTCTGGATTGGCGCGTTCGTATGCCGCAGCAAACACACCGCATAAAACCGGTAGTCGACTGGAGTCATACCCCTCGACCCCCTCCAGTCCGCTGAGAAAGTTGTAGGGCAGTTCTTCATCGCCGTGCACATCCAAGCAGAAGTCCACACCCGATGCATCCATGGCCTTCAAGGTCCAGTACACCTCGGGACTGCGCTCAATGGTGGGGGCAGCCCATTCTCGATTGAGGTTGGCCCCGGCGGCGTTGCACCGCAGATGCCCGCGAATCGCACCGTCGGGATTCATGTGGGGCACGACGTGAACCGTCACCGCGTCAAGCAGGCGCCTTGCGAGGGCATCATCGCGGTCCAGCAACCGAGCCAAAAAGCCGTCCATCCACCAGCTGGCCATGCTCTCGCCGGGGTGTTGCCGACCAATGACCCAAAACTGAAGCGGCCCTCGTCCCACGGTGAGGCGGTGCAGGTCCCGCCCCTCGACGGTGGCACCAAGGCAATCTACGGTGACGCCATCGACCCACTGGCACTCGGCGAGCAAATCAAGGTGCTGCTCATGGGTGTACGGGGCAAAGTAGGCGTACCACTGCATCTGACCCTCGGGTCGGTGCTCAATGGTCAACACACCGTCTTCATACGCGGTGTCGACGCGCGTCCAAGACTGCCGATCGGCGCTTGTGCAGACCCGGTAGCCATCCCACGCTTTCGGGTAGCTCGCCTCCCCCGCATTGAGGATTCGAAAGGTGCAATCTTCGCCGCGAACGCCATCGACGCGAAAATAAAACCACTGCATGTGCTCATCGCCCGCATCTTTTCGGATGCGCAGGTCCGCACGGTTGGGCGTGCTCGTTTCGACCACTTCAATGTTGCCGGAGTCAAAATTGGAATCGATGTGAATGGGGTGACCTCGAACGAATGGCAATGGCGATGGGGCTTCCGGCTCCGATTCTACACCGTCTCAACCGCGACCGCAGCGACCAATATCTGATGCCCAACGTGACAATAAGATTCTCATAGAAGCCGCCCGCCTGCTCCGGCCACGGTCGGGGCTTAGAGGATGCGGGGGAGCAAGTTCACCACAGAGTCAAGCTGAACCCAAAACCCCAACAACGCAAAACCCCGCCGGGTCCATGACCTGGCGGGGCTTATGCTGAGTAAGCGCCGCTGAGGGCGACGGTATGTTGTCTACCAGCTGGCTTTCTTCACACCGGGCAGCTCGCCCTGAAGAGCCAGTTCGCGGAATGCGATGCGGCTCAACTCGAAGTCCCGCAGGAAACCGCGTGGACGGCCGGTGATTTGGCAGCGGTTCCGAAGCCGAGTCTTGCTGGAGCTGCGGGGCAGCTTCGCCAATGCCTTGTAGGCTTCTTGGCGTTCGGCTTGTGTGGACTTTGCGTTCTTAATGACAGCCACCAGAGCGGCTCTACGCGCTGCGTATTTTTTGACGGTTGCGCGCTTCTTAGCGGCGCGGGCGATCATGCTTTTCTTGGCCATTGTTGGTCGCTCCAAAGGAAGTGATCAGAGGGGCTAAAATTGAATCCCCGCGGGCTTATCCAGTTTTGGCGCACCCATCAAGCTCCGTACCCCGATTTTAATGCCGAAGGACGTACCGCGTGCGCTGCTCGGTCTTAACGCGCTGGGAAGCACAGCACCCGCGCGCATTGATCCGAGCCGCCTGAAATTGGCAAAACGACTTCTTGAGAGACCGTATAATGCCCTCATCATCGGAGTACCTATGCCGAACGCCACCCTCTGCTTCCTGCCGTTGCTGGTGACGGTCGCCTGTTCATCCAAAGGCTCCGATGGGACCGACCCTCAGACCGTGGATACAGCCGCCGTCGGCGCCACAGACGCCGAGACGGATACCGGCGCCCAAGACGACACC
>DEBL01000168.1:15388-15546 GCA_002348535.1 Deltaproteobacteria bacterium UBA2957
ACCGGCGCCCAAGACGACACCGGCAGCGCCCCATCCATCCCCGATTGGGTGGACCCAAGCGTTCCCGAGGGGCCCATCGTTCCGCCCGCTGGATACGGCACGGTGCCCGAAGATAATGACTTCGACTGGAGTCCGATCGGCGACACAACGATCGGTGA
>DEBL01000168.1:15878-16282 GCA_002348535.1 Deltaproteobacteria bacterium UBA2957
TCCTTTCCCGTCGATGAACTCAGTTGGAGTGCATACCCGCTGTACGGTTCAGCGCAGATTCTCGACTGGTCCGATAGCGATGCATGCGTTTGCTTCGATACCGAATGCACAACCTGCAGCGCAGAGGCCTGCAGTCTCGAGACATGCCGGTACGACCTCAACGAAAGCCATGCTCTCAACAAGTACAACGTCGAGCTCCGCTCAACAGAATATGCGGCCCACTCGCTGACGTTCGAGGTCAACATCAGCGCCGACCCGCCCATCGCCCTCGGCATTGACGATGCCCTCGCGCGCCTCGAGCGAATCCCCGTCCAGTACTGGTACGGGCTGAAAATCATCACCGAATTCGGCCACGGCATTCAGTTTTTGCATATGTCCTACTTTGGAGGCGGTGCTGCAGCCTA
>DEBL01000193.1 GCA_002348535.1 Deltaproteobacteria bacterium UBA2957
ATACAGAAGACGGCGGATCCGAAGCTGCTGCCCATCCACATCATACCCAAGGACATGACCCGCCAAGCAGTACACCCAGACCAAGACCAATCCGCCTGAGATCATCCAGTGGTCTTCTGAACCCGAGGCAAAAGAGGCCCCAAAAATTGCCGCAGAAGCGATGGTCGTCAACACAACCAGCCGCCCGGACCACGGCGCTGTGAACCGCTGGGCTGTCATCCAATTTGTCCGCGAGCGGCAGCGACCGCCAGCAGGACCCAGCCCACAATCAATGCTGTCCCTCCAACGGGTGTGACCGCTCCCAGCCACCGCATGTTGGTCAAGGCCAAGATCCAGAGTGTGCCGGTAAAGATGAGCATACCCACCGAGAAACACCACCCCACAGCCGTCAGCGGCGGGGCGCCCTGTCGACTGGACAGCACACCGACCACCAACAAGGCCACCGCGTGAACCAAAAGGTATCGTGTACCGGTCTCAAAATTCGCGAGCATCGCGTCACTGATCCGCCCGCGAAGCCCGTGGGCACCAAACGCCCCGCCGGCCACTCCAAGAAATCCCGCAATGCTCGCAATCAAGAGCCACCAGCGTCCCATGACCACCTCCTGCCTCCGTTGTATCGCGAAAGGTGGGTAGAATCTCGCCAATGCACAAACACTGGCCACTCCTGCTGCTGCTGTTGATCCCGATGGCCATGTTCCCCGGCGCAATTCCGGGAGAGCGGATTGTGAGTGCGAACGACCACCTCAGCGTTCATCATGCCTTTCAAACTGAGCCAGGCGGCCGAGTTCGAAATCCTCACCTTTCGGATCCGGCCCTTCAGTTTCGTGCACTGGAGGCCGCGGTATCTCGGTCCATCCGTGCCGGTGAAGTTCCACTGTGGAACCCGATGATATGGACGGGCGCTCCGCTCCTTGGCGACGCCCAGTCCATGGTTGGGTCGCCAGCAACGTGGCTCCGAATCGGACTATCAGAGTCCCTCGGAGCCGATGCAGCAGTGGTCTGGTTGTTGATGTGGGTGGGGCTTGGCTCCGCCCTGCTTGCTGCAAGTCTTGGCGCCACGCCATGGGGTGCCGCCATCGCCGGGGCTGCCGCGATGACCTCTCCGTATGTTTCGGTTTGGTTGCTGCATCCGCATGCGGCGACGGCGGTTTGGCTTCCGTGGATTCTCCTGGGGATCCATCGACGATCGCCACTGATAACCAGCGTCGCCACTGCAGGGCTCCTGATGGGCGGGCACCCCGAGACAGCGGCGCATGCAGGCATGGTGGTGATGGCCGCTTTGATCGTTCGCTTCCGATGGTGGGTCGGCATCATCTGGCTCTCGGTCGGTGCCGCCCTCTCGGCGCCAGTTTGGATGCCCTTTGTCGAAGAAGTTCTCCGGTCGTCGACGCTGCATGCCCACGGTGGCAACACCCTCGCCACGGGCCAGCTGCTTGATCTCATCTGGCCGTCATTCCATGGCCACCCTGCCCTTGAAAATTGGACGGCCCGTCAGTGGAGCTGGGCAGATGGGCGAATCCATCCAGGATTTGGCACCCTGCTCTTGGCGGTCATAGCCCTGGCTGCCGCCCGGGAGCGATGGCTGTGGGGGCTCTGGCTTGGCGGACTGTTGGTCGCCGTATTCGGGATGCCCGGACCCTTAAATCATGCGCGGCTCGGTGGTTTTGTCGCGCTTCTTTTGGCCATCAGTGCCGGCCTCGCGCCGATCCGTCGAATGGCTTGGGTCGGTCTGCTGGCGGTGACTGCAAGCGGAATCTGGGCTGGCTGGCACGACCAAGGCAGCCTGAGTCCGACGGTCCACGATCCGGCTCCTGCCCCATGGACAGGTCGTCTTGCGGAACACGTGGCCACCGACCGAGTGGTCGGCCTTGGTTGGGCTCTCCAACCGAACACGGGAGCACTGGTCGGACTTCGTGATGTTCGTGGGTATGACCTGCCGGTTTCCGTGGATACAGAACGCATGCAGACGCTGTTGAATCCACGCCCTGTGAGGCCGTGGTTTCGGATCGACACTGCGCCCGCCACATCATTGCTTCGCTTCCTCGCAGTTCGCGCCATTCTTTCCCCTGAGCCCCTCGCGAACGGCCTGAATCTTGGACCCGCGCCGCTCTTCGCCCAGTCCGTCGAAGGCGGACTGGGTCGGGCATGGCTTGCCGTCGCCCCCACAGAGGCAGTCGACCCGTCAGGGGCTGCGCGAATGCTCCTATCCAGCAATGATCCCATTGCGCACCCACCTGTGGAAGGGCTCACGGGTTCATGGCCACAAACCGGTTCACCGATCCCAGTCGACGCCCTTCGCGAGACCCCGAACACCATTGAGATGACGGTCACAGCACCCGCATCAGCGATCGCCGTAATCAGCGATGCTTGGCACCCGGGATGGTCCGTTACTGTTGATGACCAACCAGCCACCGCGCTCCGCGTTGGGGGAATTGTTCGCGGCGTTCAGGTCGAAGCCGGCTCGCACACCATTCGATGGACGTTTAAGCCAACAACTTGGAATGCGGCGTGGATGGTCTGGCTGGTCGGCTTGGCCACACTTGCGGGGTACTGCATGCGACGATGGAGCCGATCGGTCGGCTCCACAACGGCCCCAAAATCAATGCAACCTGTCTGAAACCGGCAAATTGTTTGTCTAAAGGGCCGATCAGGGCTCGACTTATTCGCGCGCACGGGTGTAGAACAGTCTCCTTAGGTTTAGGAGAGATCCATGGCGTATTTAATGTTGGTTGTGGGCGTAATCTACAGCATCACATGGGGAGCAGGCTTGCTGTTCGCCTCGAAGTCGAACGGACCCCGAAACACGATTGTGCCGGCCCTCGGGTTGTTGGCCTTCCTTGGTCTTTCAGGGATGTCTGCAATGGCTGCGAAAGAAGCCATGGATAACCCCCAACTGCTGACCCCCGAGGCGTTTCTCGGAATCGAGTACAACCAGACCATCGAAAACGTGGAGCTGTTGCTGGGTTCTGCGGTCGAGAACCCCGACCGTGCCTCCTACAACTTGACCGGTCGTGGACTGGTGATCCCCAGCGAAATCAGCGCCCGATTGCCCACTGGAGAGAACACAGCCGAGGCAATTCCCGCCAAGCTGGTGCTCACTGTGATTGGTGATCCGGGACGCCGGAACCAACGGAACACACTCGGCGCGAAGGCCGCTAATGAGGGCAACGGACTCTCGGGACTTCAGATTGCGCTTCGCGAAAATGGCAATGAAGTCACGTTCACCGAGGGCGAGGACTGGACCTACGAGAACGGCGATACCGCCGAAGTCGTGGCCAAGAAAATCGGAGAGGCCATCGACGCCCACGAATCGTGGATCGCCGAGGGCAGCACCGAGCTCGCACCGACCAAAGTGATCATCGAGTCTGAGTTGGACACCAACATCGGCACGCTGGGGAACAAAATGGAAGGCTGGGTGGCCACGGGAGCCAACACTGCGCTCAAGGTGGGCATCGTCGACAACGGGTCGATGCAAAACTTCCGCGGCGGAATGGACTCGGTCGACCTGAAATTTTGGGTCGAAAACGAGGCCGTGCTCGACGGCAACTTCTCCATGACTGACCGTCTTGTATTGGCCGGTTTCATCGACGGTAAGCTCAAGGCTGTCCGGCAAGCAGGAATCGACCTGACCACCGAACAAATCAACGGCATGGCCGATGCGATTACGGAAGCTCGTGTCGCCGAGGAAGCCGCCCTCGAGGCTGAGCGTGAGGCTGCACAGGCGAAGCGAGAGCAAGAGCAAGCCGCTGCTGCGGAGTAAGGCCGAGGTGTTCGTACCGAAAGCCCGGCCGACGCCGGGCTTTCTTGTACGAGCCGTAGCATGCCATGCGCAAACCAATTCGAGGCGTGCACAGGCCATCGCCTCGCAATAGGCTTCTTCCATCCTCGGAGGTGCCCATGAGCGACGGCCTTTACCCTGAAATCGAACCCTATCAGACGGCCTTTTTGGAGCGCGATGGCCACCGCCTCTACTACGAGTTGAGCGGAAACCCCACCGGCCCAACCGCGCTGTTCTTGCACGGTGGACCCGGTGGGGGAACGTCGCCCCGAGTGCGTCGATTCTTCGATCCGGATCGGTACCGCATCGTGCTTCTCGACCAACGCGGCTCTGGAAAGAGCATTCCAAATGTCAGCCACGACTATGAGGCTGCACTCCTCAACAATACGACGCCCCACCTCGTCGATGACATTGAAGCGCTTCGGCAAGCACTTGATTTGAACCAATGGCAACTGATTTTAGGGGGAAGCTGGGGGTCAACTCTTGCCCTTGCCTATGCCGAGGCGCACCCCGACCGCGTGGCTCAGCTGCTGCTGCGGGGGATCTTCACTTTCTTGCCCGACGAGGTCGACACGCTGTTTCAGAACGGCCGCGCGGCCGACCATTTCCCGGAAGAATGGAACGCCTACGTCGATTACATCCGTCGTTCAAGCCGAGACTGGGAACGCGAGCAGCACAACCTCGTGGGCGCTTATCAAGACCGCCTTCACGATCCAGCCCAACGGATGGATGCCGCAAAGGCATTTGTCACCTATGAGTTGTCGATCTCGCATCTCTTTAAGAACCACGACCGAATTGCTGAGACCATGGAATCCCCTGAGGCGCTGGTCCCGTTTGCCGCTCTCGAGGTGCACTACATGCTGTACGGAGGATTCATGCGGCGCGGGCAGCTGCTCGATGACGTCGCAGCCATCAAGGACCATCGAATCCACATCGTTCACGGACGAAATGATGCGGTCTGTCTGCCCCGTGCAGCGGCTCGGTTGTACGATGCCCTGCACGCCGCCGGGTCGGGCAGCAACGTCACACTGGAGTTCATCGAAGCCGCCGGTCACTCGGACAGCGAACCTCGAATTTCCACGGCCCTTCGTCAGGCCGCCGATGCGATGGCTGACGAAGCAGCGCGCTAACCTGATCCCTACAGCGTCTCTCCGCAGGCATCCATCAATCGCCCAATGGCTGCGGCGTGGCGACGCGTTGCCGCGCGGTACTCCTTGAATGCTCGGTTGCCGCCCCACTGGTCCACCCATGCCCGCATACCGGAAGGGACGCCGTCGCTGGGCTGGAGCGATGCGATGGCGGTGGTCAGTGCTTGGGTGGACCCGCGCAAGGTTGCATCACCCTTGGCCATCAAGGGCTGCAGCTTGTTGGCATAGTGACCTCTCATGACGGCCAACACCTCTCGATCTTTTCGCATGCACACATCGCGTCGACTCCGCGAGAGGTCAATCGCGGCAGCGACGCGATTCAAGCCGGCGGTCGTGCTCACCATAAACTGAAAGGCTTCACCAACCCCTGCTGCTTTGTCTAGCGCTGCCTCTGAGGTGTACCACTGGTCTGAATCAATGGTGCCTTTGCCCTCTGGATCGACCGCGGAGAGGAGTTGGGTCCAATGTTCGAACGCCCCGGAGCGCAAGGAAGCGGCGAGGGGTGTGGTGCGGCCCAAACTCCGCTCCACGACCTCAGACACCCAAAACGCATTCCACCGCTCCTCGTCCAATTGATCCGCTTTCTGCTCCCTGTCCGGTTGGAACGCTTCCCACTCCTCTTCAGTCATGGTGTCGTGGCAGTGGTCGAGCGCAGCCACCAGTGCATGGCTGTGCCGCACGCGCTCGAAGGTTGACCGAACCTTACCCAAGGGGCTGTTGGCTTGAGCGATGAGGCCTCCCGCCTCGCAGTCTTCGAGGTCGCTCCACTGTCCCAAGGACACCCGCACGGGCTCGATTGCATGCATGCGGTCTCTTCGCCGGGGAAACTTCACGGTCGTTTCAGCGGATGCACCCTCCACACCCAGTAGCGTCTCGACCCGATCGGCGTAGGCGAGGGCTTGGTCTGGCCCATCCGGGGGCTGGCCGCATGCAAACGCCAAAAATGCAGTACCAATCAGACCCGCGACAGGGTTACACCGAGTCATGCGAGGGCATTTTGACGCGACACCAGTCATACAATTCTCCGACCGACGGGTACTACGACCCGTGGCCCCAAGGTAACCTCGACCGCCCGATTGTTGTGTGCAGTTTCTTCGGAGGAGGAGGCGCGGCGGTGGCCAAACGAATGGCCGCGCTCGGCGGTTGGGCGCATGTGGATGTGTATGAAGAGACCGCGCATCGCTTGGGACAACACCGGGCAACTGTGGGGACTTCCTTCGAGAATCCGGATTGGTCGTTGGCGCACGAACGAGTGCTCGAGAGTGCCCTCAACCGACGCCCTGTGTGCGTCATCGGATTGGCGGATGGCTGCATTGTGGATGAACGCACGATCGACCTGATCCGCATCCGCGCCGACTTGGTGATGGTCGAAGCGACTCCAATGATGGTTCAAGAGCGGGTGCTCGCAGAAGCGGAGTTGCAGCCCGAACGATTTCCCGAATTCATCGAGCAGCCGATCCCTGACTTGCACACACTCGAGCTGCTCTACCGAGCGCGCCGTCCGCTCTATGACACCGCTACGGTTCGACTGGACGCCACCCAACTCTCACCCGCCATCGCCGCTCAACGCGCGCTCCGCGCTCTGGGAGTACCGATCGCCGGACCCTGATGGTGTATCCATGGTGTGGAACGTCCCCGTGTTCCCCGGCCCCCGGCGTTGCTGCAAGACTTCTTATTTGACGAATAGGGAACGTTACGGGTTCTCGACGCTTCGCGCATCGATTCCAGACCTTGATGGGTTAAATTCGAGCCAATGGACCATGTCGTCACAGCACAAGGCCTTGGACGTCGCTTCGGTCAGCGATGGGCCGTCGCCCGCCTCGACCTGGTCGTGGGCGCCGACGAGCGGCTGCTGATCATCGGTCCCAATGGGTGTGGAAAGACCACACTGCTTCGGATGATCGCGACTCTTCTCCGTCCCACGCAAGGCCTCGTCGATGTCGTCCCGGGTTCCGCCAACCCGCGACCGTTCATAGGCTTCATGGGGCATACACCGGGCATCTACGAAGACCTGAGTGCCACTGAAAATCTACGGGTTTTCAGCCGGGTTGCGGGCATACCGCCGGGCAACATTGAAACGATTCTCAGCACCGTTGGCTTGGATGGGCGATCGGAACCGGTATCGCAGTACTCGGCCGGGATGCGGCGGCGCCTTGCGCTCGCTCACTTGCTGCAGGCCAAGCCCACCCTTGCGCTCCTCGACGAGCCCTTTGCTCAGATGGATCCGGGCGGCATCGCCGAGGTGTCCCGGGCCATTCGTGCGCTTCCGGGCGCAGTGGTGATCGCGAGCCATCAAGTTCATCATGCCGCCCCGCTCTGTACACGCGCCATCCTGATGGACGAAGGCCAAATTCGGTGGACAGGCAGTGCGGAAAAAGCGGAGGCTGCGTGGCGGGCGCTGCACAGAGAGAGGGGCGAGTTGTGAGCGCAACCCTCAATATTCTCTGGAAAGACCTGCTCATCGAGTGGAGCACACGCTCACGGACCATCGCGTTGCTTAGCTTTGCGTACACCATCCTCTTGTTGTTCGCATTCGCAGTGGGGCCCGATACCGCTGCACTCCGTCAGCATGCCAGTGCGTACCTTTGGCTGAGCATGTTGCTGTGCTCAACGCTTCTGCTCGACCAGACCATGCGAATTGAGTTTGAATCCGGTGCGATGGAACGCCTGCTTCTTACGCCCGTACATCCATCTGCGATTTTTTATGGGAAGGCCCTCTCCAACACGCTGCAGTTGTGGGTGGTCGGGGTGGTTTGTGTTCCGCTGATTGTGGTCATTTGCGATGCGTCGTTCGTCGAGAGCGGTCTGATGCTCGCCATGGCTATCGGCCTCGGTGGTGCTGGTCTCGCGGCGCCCGGCACCCTTTACGCGGCGATGACGGCTCAACTGGCAGGTCGACAACTGCTGCTGCCGCTCATGTTATTTCCCTTAGTCGTGCCTGTACTCGTTGCGGCCGTTAAAACAACATCGTTGGTGATGATGGGCGATCCCATGGACCAGGGGGGCTCTTGGTTGGCACTGCTGACCTGTTTCAACATGGTGTATTGGAGCTTGTGCGGGGTCCTTTTCGGCCGGGTGGTGGACGCATGAATCAGCGCTGGGAATGGTGGCTCGGAATCGTCGGCTTGCTGATGCTCATCGGCAGCCACTACGTCGGACTGTTTATTGCACCCCCCGAGGCCATGATGGGCGATGTGGGTCGCATCCTGTACGCCCATGTTCCGACCGCGTGGATTGGTCTGCTCACCTATCTCGTCGCCTTCATCGCAGCGATCGGCGCGATGATGACGGGGCGGGCCGCTTGGGATGCCATGGTCGAGGCGACGGTCGAGGTCGGGCTGTTGCTCAACGTCCTGCTTTTGGTCCAAGGCAGCCTCTGGGCCAAGCCGACTTGGGGTGTGTATTGGACGTGGGATCCACGCCTCACCACCTGCGCCATAATGGTGGTTGCGTTCGGCGTTGTTCTGGCCCTGCGACGCCAAATCGACGACCCGAATCGCCGACTGACCCTCTCCAGCGTTGCAACCATCATCGCCTTCGTGAACGTGCCCATCGTGTACATGTCCGTTCGCTGGTGGCGCACCATTCACCAGGACTTTTCCAGCCCAGAGACGGTATCGAGTGCCATGGTGACACCCCTGCGGATCGCCGCCTTCGGCATGTTGTTCCTCGCCATCTCGTTCGTTGTGCGTCGTTGGCGGGTCACATTGCATCACCTCGAGGCCGAGTTTGAAGCACCTGACCTGCCGGATCCAACCCAACCCTTGGCTGTCGAGGACTGAAATGACGGGAATGATTCAAGGGGGCTGGGAGTTTGTTTGGATCGTGTACGGAGTCACGTGGGCTGGCCTAATCTGGTACGCCATTCGGCTTCGTTCGTTGGAACAGACCCTATGAGTGCAGACGCCACCAGTCGCCGCCTGTTTCTCGTCGCCGCCCTGACGGTGTCGGGCGCCGCCTTGGGTGTAGTTGCATTCGGCAACATCGGAGAGAACTTGGTCTATTACTGGGACCCGACCCAACTGGTGGCCGCCGGCGACCGCGGCATCGGCGCAACCATTCGACTGGGCGGCGTGGTCAAGGGCGGAACGCTCGACTGGCGTCCCGACGACTCCGAGCTGTCCTTCGTCGTCTCCGACGGCAAGGCTGATGTCCCCGTACACTGCAAGGGCGCACCGCCTCAGATGTTCCGAGAGGGCATCGGTGTCGTTGTGGAGGGGACCATGACCCAAAATGGCGTGTTCGAGTCCAGTCGCCTGATGGTCAAACACTCCAACGAGTACAAGGCACCGGTGGAAGGCGCCACCGTTGAGGATCTCTACCAGACCGTGGAGTCGCTTTGATACCGGAGCTTGGACGGGGCGCTGTACTGCTGGGCCTTGCCGCGTGCAGTGTCGGCGCCGTGACCGGAATGTGGGCCGGAAAGACCGGTCGAGAGGACGTTTGGCGGTGGACTCGCATTGCCGCTTACGTGTTCGCGGCCGCCATCACAGTGGCCACCTTGCTCATGGAATACGCACTCATCACCCACGACTACTCCGTCAAGTACGTGGCTGAGGTGGGCAGCAACGAGACGCCACTGACCTTCACCATCGTCTCCCTCTGGTCCTCACTCGAGGGATCGATCCTCCTCTGGGCCGTGGTTTTGGCCGTTTGGTGTGCGGTTTTCGCCTACAGCATGCGCGACAAACATCCAGAGCATGCGCCATGGGCCCTTGGGTGCATCCTCACCGTCGGGGTTTTCTTCACGTTCCTTGTCGCCGGCATCGCCAACCCGTTTGAACGCGTACCCAACCCGCTCGACAACGGCCCGGGTCCGAACCCACTGCTACAGAACCACATCTTGATGATCATCCATCCGCCCGCGCTGTATTTGGGATACGTCGGCATGTCGGTGCCGTTTGGAATGGCGTGCGCCACGCTTCTCAGCGGTCGGATGCCAACCGCATGGGCTCGAGCCATACGCCGCTGGATGCTGGTCCCTTGGGCCGCGCTCACGGTCGGCATCATCCTTGGGGGCTGGTGGTCCTACGAAGTCCTCGGATGGGGAGGCTACTGGGCATGGGACCCCGTGGAGAACGCTAGCTTTCTACCGTGGCTCACCGCCACCGCTTTCATCCACTCATCGATGGTTATGGAACGAAAGGAGCACCTGAAGGGGTGGACGATCGCGCTGGTGATGGCCTCCTTCCTTCTCACTTTGCTCGGCACCTTCATGACCCGATCGGGGGTGTTCAACTCGGTCCACAGCTTCACCCAGTCGCCCATCGGCCCCGTCTTTTTGGGCTTCTTGGCCGTCGCCCTGCTCGTCAGCGTGGTGCTGCTCGCCGCCCGGGTCGACCTGTTGACCGTCCCCGATGCGAAACTCGCCGGGCCTTGGTCGCGCGAGTTTGCGTTTCTAGGCAACAACCTCCTATTTTCCGCCTTCACCTTCACTGTTCTCTTGGGCACCGTCTATCCGCTGCTGAACGAGGTGATGACCGACGTTCAAATCTCCGTCGGCGAGCCGTACTTCAACCGCATGAGTGTACCCATCTGCATGGGCATCTTGTTCCTCATGGGTGTGGGGCCGGCCCTGCCGTGGGGTCAAACGGAACCCAACGTGTTGCTCCGACGCCTCGGCACCCCAATCGCCGTTACCGTAGCCATCATCGCTGGATGCTTGACTATGGGAATCCGTGAACCCACGGCCGTCATGACCTTTGCACTCTCAGGGTTTGCCGGCGTGGTCACGCTGCGGGAGCTGGTCGATCCGGGCCGGCACCGCGCCCGCGCCCTCGGCGAGCCGCTCATGAAGGCGCTGCTGACCACATGGAGAGTGGGTCACCGCCGTGCGGGGGGATACGTCGTCCACTTCGGTGTGATCATCATTGCCGTGGCCATTGCGGCCTCCAGCGTGTACCGCAGCGAAGCTGAGATGACCCTCCGCGAGGGTCAGACCAAGTCGTTCATGGGCTACGACATCACCTACACGGGCACAGAACGGATCGATGAACCCCACCGGTGGTCGAGAGTGGCGCGATTTGATGTTCTGAAAGATGGACAGCCGATCGGCGATGCCGAACCCAGACTCAATCACTACAAAAAGATGAACCAAGCAATCGGTACGCCCACTGTCATGACCGGGCTCGACGAAGACCTGTACCTAAGTTTGGTGCAGGTTGATCCCGAAGCGAAAATGGCCAGCTTGAGCATCGTCGTGGAACCGTTAGTGTGGTGGCTCTGGTTTGGTGGAGGCGTCATGCTGCTCGGGTCAATCATCGCAGGCTGGCCCTCGAATCGAAGGCGGAAGGTGGCGTGAACTGGAAGGTACTGGCCGCTGGTTTGGTCATCACCGCGCCCCTCGTCGCCATTTTAGCGGCCGGGTTCGGGCGGGACCCCAAACTTCGGTCCAACGCGCTGGAGGGCACCCAAGCACCCATGTTTGACCTTCAGACATTGGACGGCAAGGCGTTTTCACTCGAAGGCGCCCGCGGTCAGCCCACTGTGGTCAACTTTTGGTCGACTTGGTGCCAGCCATGCAAGATCGAACACCCAGTGTTGATGCAGGCTGCACGGGCCTATGGACCGCTCGGCGTCAACTTTGTGGCGGTACTCTATCAGGACGAAACGTCCAAGGCGCGCGCCTACCTCAAGCAGTCGGGTTCGCACTGGCCAACACTTGAGGATCCCGGTGGGCGCACGGCCATCGCTTACGGCGTCGCCGGCGTGCCCGAAACCTTCTTCATCGATGCCGATGGCACGATTGTCCGGAAAGTGAGCGGACCTGTCAGTCAAGAGGTCATGGTTTCGACCTTGGAGCAGATGCTGTGATTCCGGTGATGATGCTCTGGTTCCTCGGCCTCGTCCAACCGATTTGGGCACTCGACGATACGACAGACATCGTCGAAGAACTCGGGTCGGTCGAGATGCCCGAGTCGCCCTTGGAATCTCCTCCCGACCCCGCGACTGCCGCGGCCCGAACCGAACGACTCCAGACCAACCTTCGGTGCCCTGTTTGTCAGGGGCTGAGCGTCTCTGACTCCCCATCAGATGCCGCTCGAGCGATGGGCGACCGCATCGAGGAACTGGTCCTCGAAGGCTATACGGAAACCCAAATCACCAACTATTTCGTCGACCGATACGGCGCTTGGGTCGAACTCGAACCCCCCAGAGAAGACCACCAAGCACTGTTCTGGGCGCCGGTCGCGGCAGTGGCCGTTGGACTCATTGGGATTGTGGTGTTCGGCGCCCGTCGCCGGGAAGGCAAGCAAGAGGCCGTTCACCAGTACACGCCCGACCCAAGCTTGGCACCGTGGCGCGCCCGGATCATGACCGAATTGGACGGGAGCCCCTGATGGATTGGAATGTCTGGGGGGCCCCTTTTTTCGTGTTGGCGGTCGGAATGGTGGTCGGCCTGGTCTTGGCCCTTCAGTCGCGCGGCACAGCACGCCGACGCAGCGCCGATGAAGCATGGGCGCTGAAAGAGTCCCTCGTGGACCAACTTCGTTCCCTTCGGGCTGACCAAGACAAGATGCCTGATGGCGTGTTCGATGAACGATTTGCTCGCCTCCTCGACTCAGCCGCCCAAGCCTTGAAGGAGGCGGAGGAGGCCGAGACGGAACCAGAGCCTCTTCCCGCACCACCGCCTCGACCGACGCAACCGGTAAGCTGGGCGCGTCGCGCCGGCTGGGGAGTGGCTACTTTGCTGTTTTTCACGGCCGTTGGCTTCGCACTTCGCGGCGCAACATCCGACCGGTCGGGGGGGAGCATGACCGGAGGAGACCGCATCGGACCGACCGCGATCTCGAAGAGGCTCGAACAGCTCAAGGCGGCGCATGAAGAAGACCCCCAAGCAATCGCGCCGATCAATGAACTCACCCACATCGCACTCCAACAGAGTGACTTCGGCGGAGCAATGGCGTGGATTGATAAAGCCCGAGCCATTGCTCCGGACCATCCAGAGGTTCGCACTCATCTCGCCATCTTGCAGGCGTCCATCGGGATGAACAATCGGGCCAAGGCTGAGCTCGAGGCCGCGCTCGAGGGCGACCCTACCCTCAGCAAAGCACACCTTTGGTTGGGATTGCTCGCGCTTCGCGCCGGAGACCG